>NZ_JAAEQH010000212.1 GCF_024231755.1 Neptuniibacter sp. | reverse complement strand
TTTATGATTATAGAAGGAATTTATAGAACATTAAACAGAAAAATGTTTCAGCTTTAAAATGCACCAAGAACCAGCGAAATCCGCCTGCTAGCTCTTACACAAAGCAGCTGCGAAGTTAGCTGGCGGCCGGTCGCAGCTTTTGCATCGGCCGTTGGCGGCGCTGCATGCGTTCGCCCGATAAAATGATTATTCTCATGAGTCTACGCGACGGGAAATAACACCAACGTTATAACGCGTAAACAACACAATTGCTGCACCAAGAAGTCTAATTTCAACAGGATGCAGAAGCGTCGATGCTGAAGTGTCAATTTTATGCAGAAGCATTGATTTTATGCTGAAGCATCGCGTCTATGCTGAAGCGTTGATGCTGAAGCGTCGATCCTGAAGCGTCGATGCCCTTGCCCGTACAGGCGGCCTGAGCATTACCCACAGGCGGCTGGACCATCCACCAGCCGCCTGTAGGTCCCCGTTCTTAGTGGTCTTGTCATCTGTCTTGTGCTGAGTTAGTTTATTTTGTGCTTTGGTAGCTATGCACAAATATTTCGGTACATGTGCGAAAAACTCATTTTATGGCTCCGAGTTCGTAAAATCACTTATCTAGGGCTTCGACGACTATCTTCCCCCGTGGACAGAGGAGCTGGAAAATGAGGGTGATCAGAGTGCGCTGGGACGAGAAATGGGAGGAGCGGTGGAAGCAGAGATTGGGGTGATGCGTCCCGGTGAAGAGACACCGATGGCCAGAGAAGTGGAGATGCAGCCGATGCCGCCGATGCCGGGAACTTCAGTCAGGGGCCTTCAACCGGAACCGGAAGTCATTGCTGAACCACGTTCGGAGGTTTGCAGCAGCTGAGCTTCTAAACAAAAGGCTAAGGAAATGTTTGGGTGGGTTTTTCTTTTTAGGAGCCGCAGGACCAGTTTGAGGCAAATCGTTTGAATTTGGAAGAAGAACAGGGGTTG
>NZ_JAAEQH010000211.1 GCF_024231755.1 Neptuniibacter sp. | reverse complement strand
TTGAGCTTTGACTACATAACTACCGATATCTACATCGGCGATATCGACAAAGGTCCAGCCATTTAAGCGGGCGTTTTCGCTCTTCAGGCCAGGAGGGCCATCTTCCAGATAAATCTTAGCCACATCCCCTAAAGCGATACGTTGTCCACCCTTAGCTACGATAGGAAGCAAGGCTAACTGTTCGGGGGAATCTCGATAGTCTTGTGGGTAACGAACATTAATTGGGTAGCGCTCTAGCCCTTCAATAGTGTTTGAAACATTCATACCTCCAATGGCTGAGGCTACAATTTGGTGAATATCTGCGATATTAAGGCCATAACGGGCAGCTTTTTCACGCTGAATATCGACTTTAATGTAACGGCCTCCAGCAACACGTTCGGAGTACACGGAGGCCGTTCCTGGTACGTCCTTCAGAACTTGCTCTAACTGTTTACCAATCCCTTGAATTACTCTCAGATCTGGCCCGGCTATCTTTATGCCTACAGGCGTTTTAATCCCGGTTGCTAGCATATCTATTCGGGTTTTAATCGGCATTACCCACGCATTAGTCACACCGGGGATTTTTACTAACTGATCTAGCTCTTGCTTAAGCTTGTCTGTTGTCATGCCCTCTCGCCATTCGCTTTTGGGCTTAAGCTGAATAAATGTTTCAATCATGGTCAGTGGGGCTGGGTCAGTGGCTGAATCAGCCCGGCCAACTTTACCGAATACACTTTTTACTTCAGGTAGGGTGGCAATGAGCTTGTCTGTTTGTTGTAGTACCTGCCGTGCCTGCCCAATAGAAATGCCAGGGTAGGTGGTCGGCATGTACATCAGATCACCTTCGTCAAGATCAGGAATAAACTCACTACCTAGTTTATCTAGAGGCCATAGTCCAATAGCCAAAATGATGAGGGCACCGAACAATGTGGTTTTCGGGAATTGTAAAACACCCCGAAGTACAGGCATATAGCCAGCAATTAGTATGCGGTTTATAGGGTTTTTATGCTCCGGCAATACTTTGCCACGAATGAAATAGCCCATCAGTACGGGTACTAATGTGATTGCTAGAGCTGCGGATGCCGCCATTGCATAAGTTTTTGTAAAGGCTAGGGGGGAGAACATGCGCCCTTCTTGCGCTTCCAAAGTAAAAACAGGAACAAAACTTACGGTGATGATCAGTAAGCTGAAGAACAGGGCTGGTCCTACTTCGGAAGCTGAATCGGCTACAATTTTCCAGCGATTCTCTGGAGTTAGCTCTGTCCGTTCCATGTGTTTATGCATGTTTTCAATCATGACGATTGCGCCGTCGATCATTGCGCCGATCGCGATGGCTATTCCACCCAAGGACATGATGTTGGCGTTAATACCTTGCCAATGCATTATGATGAAAGCGGTGAGGATACCTACGGGCAAACTGATTATTGCAACTAATGATGAACGGATATGAAAGAGGAAGGCCATGCATACTAAAGCCACAACCAGGAACTCTTCCAATAGTTTATACCATAGATTTTCAACGGCACGATCAATCAAACCAGAACGATCATACACTGTTACGACTTCTACCCCTTCAGGCAGACTGCTCTTTAGGCTATCCAGTTTTGCTTTGACACCGTTGATAGTTTGCTGGGCATTTTCCCCGAAACGCATTACAACTACGCCGCCAACGGTTTCACCTTCACCATTGAGGTCAGCAACACCTCGTCGCATCTGGGGACCTGTGCCAATGTCTGCAACATCTTTTAGTAATAAGGGCGTACCATTCTGATTGACACCAAGAGGAATAGTTTCTAGATCTTCAATGCCTTGAATGTAACCTGATGCTCTAACCATGTATTCAGCTTCGGCCATTTCTATGACAGAGGCCCCTACTTCTTGGTTACCCCGGCGAATTGCATTTTGAACATGGCTTAGTGGCATATTCAGCGCGCGTAATTTGTCCGGTTGTACTCGAACCTGGTACTGTTTGACCATGCCTCCCACAGGAGCTACTTCCGACACTCCGGGTACGGTCTGTAACTCATATTTCAGGAACCAGTCTTGTAGTGAGCGTAATTGGCTTAGATCATGTTGGCCTGTTCTATCCACCAAAGCATAGAGGTATACCCAGCCTACTCCTGTTGCGTCAGGTCCTAACTGAGGCCGGGCATTACTGGGGAGTGAAGGCGCAACTTGGCTGAGGTATTCAAGT
>NZ_JAAEQH010000210.1 GCF_024231755.1 Neptuniibacter sp. | reverse complement strand
TTGTTGCGTCCCATTCGTCTAGTGGTCTAGGACACCGCCCTTTCACGGCGGTAACAGGGGTTCGAACCCCCTATGGGACGCCATTCTCTTAAAGGAAGTATGCGGGAATAGCTCAGTGGTAGAGCACAACCTTGCCAAGGTTGGGGTCGCGAGTTCGAACCTCGTTTCCCGCTCCAACTCTTCGGAGTTTACAATTTGTTGCGTCCCATTCGTCTAGTGGTCTAGGACACCGCCCTTTCACGGCGGTAACAGGGGTTCGAACCCCCTATGGGACGCCATTCTCTTCCTATCTATTAGTATCCCCTTAATAAAAAGCCTTAAATTTCAACATTTGTGTGTTGTTTTGGTCTAGAATGAGACCTGATCTACTTGAGGTGTTGTCGCTCAGAACATACTCAATATTTAATTCACAGGATGTGGTTAGCATAGATTGTATGATCAGAATTCTGGTTTGCCTGTTACTTTTGTTGCTGTTGCCTAGGGTCGGAACCGCTGAGGTTATTGTGCACCCTAAGAGCACTGTAAGCAGTGTTCAGCACCAATATCTTGTTTCTATCTTCACCATGCGTACTCGTACTTGGCCTGATGGTACGCCGATAAGAGTTTTCACTTTTCCTCATAATCATTCCACACATCACTTTTTTGTGAAAAAGGAGCTGAAGATGTTTCCGTATCAATTGCGGAATGTATGGGATCGTTTGGTTTTTTCTGGGGCAGGGCAATCTCCCCATGTAGTTAACACCCTTGAAGAGATGTATGAACAAGTAAGCAGTACGCCAGGGGCTATAGGATATACAACGCAGGATGTTAAAGGAGGGCGAAATGTTGAGCTGCTTGAGATCAAATAGAGTAGCTATGCTGTTGCTTTCTATTGTTACAGGGAACTGTACAGCTGACGGTTCAGTTAAAAATTGGGAGTTTAATGGTTTTATCACCCAAGGCTATTTTGATTCGGACCATAATAACTTTAACGGCAAGAGTAGTTCAGGCAGTACTGATTTTAGAGAGATTGCTGTTAACTCGGCCTGGAGAATAAGTGGAGAGGTTTTACTGGCTGGGCAGGTAATGTCCAGGCGAGCAGGTAAAGTAGATGATGGTGATCCCAGGATGGATTACCTATTGATAGACTACCGTTTTCATGAAACCGGAGATGGTTTTGCTGGCCTGAGAATAGGGCGTATCAAGAACCCCTTTGGCTTTTATAACACGACCCGTGATGTGGCTTTTACCCGTCCTTCGATAGTGCTTCCGCAATCTCTTTATTTTGATAAAGCGCGTGATCTCGAGCTTTCGGCTGATGGTGCCATGTTATACGGGCGCCACTTACTTAATGAGGGGTGGGTAGAATCAGGACTTATTATCGGCAAGCCGCATAAAGATGTCAGTGTTGAATATGCTTATCTTAATTATGATTGGCCGGGTGAGTTCGATGATAGTCGTGGGTTTTTATGGCGTTCTGAATATATTCATCAGGATTATAGTTTCAGAGCTGGTTTTACTTATGGCCAGTTTGAGCTGGATTTTGATGTAGATGGTACGCCCGCGTTAGGCGCGCCAGGGGATGGAACTGTTGAGATCGATATTGCTTCTTTCTCTTTGCAATATAACCTCGAACGATGGAGTATTACCGGTGAATATATGCAGCAATTTATCGAGTGGGGCTCGCTGGGTGGGATCTACGGGCTCGATCCAAAGAATACATCTGAGTCAGTTTATCTCCAGGCTGAATACCGATTTTCACCGTCCCTGAGTGCTTTTTTGCGCTATGACGTCCTCTATATTGATAAAGACGACAGAAACGGCAACAAGGCAGCAATGTTATTTGGCAGGCCAAACCATACACAATTTGCCAAAGACTGGACTCTGGGTATCGGATGGGAGCCGGACGAGCACTGGATGCTAAGAGCTGAATGGCACACGGTGCAGGGGACAGCTTGGTTGGCTGTTCAAGACAATCCTTCCGATGTTGAGAGGCAGGAAGAATGGAATATGTTTGCTCTGCAGGCAACGTATAGGTTTTAGTCATGGATGATTCGAGGCTGAGCGATAAGCCATTTTTTAGCTTGAGCTGGAAGATCTTTATCAATCTCGTTTTGGTTCTGGCTGTGTTGCATATGGGGTATAGCTACTATACCTATCAGAAGCAGAATGCTTGGGCTCAGAATCAAAGGGCTGCTGCAGTAGAGCGTGACCTTCTAGTACTTGAAGGGTTGGTGGCAAATTCCTACGACCGTTTGTTAGAAGTGGGGGAGCTGCTGCCTCTCATTACTTTCGCATCTGTTGATGGTGCTGTTGATTTAGAGCGTTTTAAAAGTGCCCATCAGAATTATCTACCTTCTATCCTTAATAATGGTTCTCTTGATGCTGTTTATCTTTTTGATTCGACTGGCGCTTTAGTCGATCAGCAGGGAGCCTCTATTTCATTCCCACTTGATTCGGTACTACAGGTGCTCGCTTATGAATCACCTGTTCGTCACCTTTACTGTGCTGAAATATGTCTGCGTTTTATTGCGCTGCCGGTTGCGTTATCTCCTGATCGAACAGGGGTCATAGTCGTTGGGCGTGAGATGAAAGACATCATTGTGGAGTTTAAGAGGCAAACAGGCCGGGATATTGGTTTAGCGTTAAAACCTAAGAACAGCCAGAGTTTTGCTAGGCAGTGGTCACTTAGACTTAAATATCTTACACACAAGCAGGAAAATACAGAGGTTCTAAATCAGCTTGTCAGGGAGCAAAGTATTAAAAACGAAGGTGGAGTTTATGAGCTGACTTCTGATAATCGGAATTATCAAGTTGTTCTCCATCCACCGGCAGGTGCAAATAGCCAGGGGGCTTATTGGGTTCTAATTGAAGATCGAACCGATAGCTACCGGGCATCCCGCAATGACTTAATACAACAGCTTCTTATCTCCGCCGTTGGTCTGTTTTTAGCTGCTTTTTTTCAACTGGCAATTCTGCGTTCACCTCTGCGCATCCTGTCAGAAATCTCTTCTCTGTTACCAATGTTGGCAGGTAGTTCATATGACCTGATAAGGGTTCGACTAAGTGCAATCAGGCGCAAGAATTTGTATTCAGATGAACTGGATTTGTTGAAGAGCAGTACTATGGAGCTTTCTGATCAGTTGGAGCGAATGGAGGCGTCTCTGTTAGAGAGGGCTCAGCATCTGACAGAAAGATCGGACCAGTTAGAGGCTGAAAGGGATTTTGTTACCAGTCTACTGGATACGGCGGAAACCATCATTCTGACGTTGGATGGAGATGGCCGGATTGTGACCCTGAACCGGTTTGGTCAAGAGCTTTTGGGTTTGCGTAGCCGTGATGTACACCTTCTGTCATTTGTTGATCTTGGCCATGAGCCTCAAAAGCTTGAACAGCATCAACAGCTGCTTGAACGGTTATTAGCTAAAGGAGAGCAGAAAGTACAGATCGAATCTGGCCTAAGAACTAATTCGGGGCAGATGTTACAGATCTCTTGGTTACACTCTGCTCTAAACATACCGGGTGCAGAAGCTAAGCTCCTGACAATAGGTATGGACTTTACCGAGAGGAAACATGCAGAGCGTCGCCTTCGATGGCTGGCAAATCACGATCCTTTAACCGCGTTACCAAACCGCTTGTTGTTTAATGAAAAGGTTGAGGCAGCAATTAAGGAAGCTGATACAAATGACGGTATGGTAGCGGTGTTGTTCTGTGATCTGGATTCTTTCAAGGATGTGAATGATTCTTTGGGTCATCCTGTGGGCGACGAGCTATTACAGCAGGCCGCGGAAAGAATTCAGAATGTGATCCGAAATGACGGAGTTCTCGCCCGTTTAGGTGGCGATGAGTTTACGGTATTACTGGAAGGACGCATTGATAGTAAAGAAATAGAGCTTGTAGCTCAGCATATTCTGCGTTCTTTTCGCCAGTCGTTTTTTATTGATGGGTATGAAATTTTCAGTACTGTCAGTGTAGGTATATCTCTCTATCCGGATCATGGACGTGATGTGATCTCATTGATACAGCACGCAGATGTGGCCATGTTTGAAGCTAAGGAGGGGGGCAAGAATCAGAGCCGACTGTATCATGATGAGCAAGGTAGTTTGCGCTATGAACGTTTCTCCTTAGTAAATGATCTTCGAAAGGCGCTTGAGAAAGATGAGTTTCGGATTTTCTACCAGCCGCAGATTGATGCTCGTACCGGCAGTGTCATGGGGGTTGAGGCGCTTCTCCGGTGGCAGCACTCTGAAGCGGGCATGATCTCCCCGGGTAAGTTTATCCCCCTCGCAGAAGAACAAGGGTTAATTGTCCCTATTGGTGAATGGGTCTTGGAACAGGCCTGTCGTGATGGTCGTCGTTGGCATGAGATGGGCATGGATTTCCGGATTGGTGTGAACATTGCGGGACAACAGATCATGCATGAGAGTTTACTGCCAAGCGTGGAGAGAGCAATTAATCGATCAGGTATTAATCCTAAGTTGTTGGATCTGGAGGTGACAGAAAACTTTCTGCTAAAACAGCCGGAGGCAACTATACCTAAACTGCATCAATTCAGAGAGATGGGCTTATCTCTTTCTATGGATGATTTTGGTACTGGCTTCTCTTCTCTAAGTTATCTTAAAAAACTACCGATCAATACATTGAAGATTGATCAGAGCTTTGTGAGAGATATCGGTGTAGATCCTGAAGGAGAGGCTATCGTTAAGGCTGTTATCGCTCTAGCACAGAGTCTTGGGTTAGAGGTCTTGGCAGAAGGAGTGGAAACAAGTGATCAATTATCTTATCTCCGCTCCCATAGTTGCCATATTATTCAGGGGTATTATTTTAGTCGCCCCTTACCGGCTGATGAACTGACAGACTTTGTTATGAATCAGGCTGTTGAAATCTGTTTTGAGTAAACTCAGGTTTGCTCACGAATCCTTTAGTTCTGACCAAAGATTCCTGCTCGTTTGTTGATGTAGTCAAACTCTTCGCCTTTTTCTTCAGCGGCATAACGCATCTCATCCAACTGCTGGAATTTATTGATCTCGTCGTCGGTCATATTGTGCAAATTATTACCGCCGAAATACCAGAGCAGATCACGGGCAATCAGGTGAGCCAGTTCAGGGTAGCGGCGGAAAGCTTTATCGATAAAGTCTTCTCCCTTTGTATGCACACCGGGAGCTGAGGTTTCAAATTCTTCGATCAGATTTTTGAACTCCTCGATAAAGTCCAGATCATCCTGTACCAACTCTTCAGATTTAAACGGTTCGCGGTTGATGAAGTTGTTATACGCAATTTTAAGAAAGTTCAAATGATGAGTTTGGTATGATGTCATGCTGCCCTCCGAAAATAAGAAGGCTATTTTATACCGTGGGTTTTAAACTCGATAGAGGATTATTTCACTCAGGCAACAGCTTGTTGCATTTCGTAAGAGTTGAAAAGCGGTATAAGCGTACCAACATGGTATCTATCTCGAATTCTGCAGGATTTGCAAATGGCATTAGCGCTATCGATTGAAAATCTTAATAAAGTCTACGGCAATGGTTTTGAGGCCCTGAAAGGGATCACTCTTCAAGTGAATGAGGGGGATTTCTTCGCCCTGCTGGGGCCAAATGGTGCTGGTAAATCCACTACGCTGGGTATTGTTTCCTCTTTGGTTAATAAAACTTCAGGCAAAGTCGAAATTTTTGGTACTGATCTGGATAAAGACCTGTCTAAAGCCAAACTCAGTTTGGGTGTAGTGCCGCAGGAGTTTAACTTCAATATGTTCGAGAATGTTAAAGATATTCTCGTAACACAGGCCGGCTACTACGGTATACCTGCGACCAAGGCTTCAGAACGGGCGGATTACTATCTGAAAAAGTTAGGGCTATGGGAGAAACGCAACGGTCCTTCCAGGATGCTTTCTGGGGGGATGAAACGTCGTCTGATGATTGCTCGCGCATTGATGCACGAGCCAAAACTTCTGATTCTCGATGAGCCTACAGCGGGCGTTGATATCGAGCTACGCCGATCTATGTGGGATTTTCTGCGTGAAATTAATGCCGCAGGTACAACAATTATTCTTACGACTCATTATCTGGAAGAGGCAGAAAGTCTCTGCCGCAATATAGCTATTATCGATCATGGCAGCATCGTGATAGATACCAGTATGCGAGAGCTTTTACAGCAGTTAAATACTGAAACCTTTGTGCTTGATCTTGAAGAGACGCTTGAGCAGGCTCCAGATCTTGATGGCTATGCTGTGAAACTGATCGGTGAGCACCAGTTAGAGATCGAAGTTGAGAAAGGGCAAGGCTTGAATAAGTTATTTAGTAAGTTGGCGCAGCAGGATATTCATGTGAGCAGTATGCGTAATAAATCCAATCGTCTGGAAGAGTTATTTGTGACGTTGGTGGATAAAAACCTGCAGCAGGAGAAGTCATGAAAATTCAGGATCTGTTAGTCGCTTTCTGGACGATAGTACGTCGCGAAATTCGACGTTTTATGCGTATTTGGGCACAGACCCTACTGCCTCCTGCCATTACTATGACTCTGTATTTCATCATCTTTGGCAACCTCATTGGTAGCAGGATTGGTGAGATGGGTGGTTTCGACTACATGGAATACATCGTGCCCGGTTTGATCATGATGTCGGTGATTACAAACTCTTACAGTAATGTGGTGTCCTCTTTTTACAGCACCAAGTTTCAGCGTCATATAGAGGAGTTGCTTGTCTCTCCCGTACCTAACTGGGTGATTCTGAGTGGATATGTGTTAGGTGGTGTTGCTCGCGGTTTGGCTGTTGGTTTTATCGTAACTCTGTTGTCGCTGTTCTTCACTGATCTTCAGGTTCAGAACCTGTTCGTTACAATTTCGGTGGTATTTTTGACCGCTGTATTATTTGCCATAGGTGGTTTCATCAATGCCATCTATGCAAACTCGTTTGACGATATCAGCATAATCCCAACCTTTGTACTGACGCCGCTGACTTATCTAGGTGGTGTCTTCTACTCGATCCAGCTATTGCCTGATTTCTGGCAGGGCGTTTCCCAACTAAATCCGATTCTGTATATGGTGAATACTTTCCGTTACGGCATTCTAGGCGTGAGTGATATCAATATTGGATTTGCGTTTACGATGATTTTGCTATTTATTGGTGGCCTATTTTTTTATGCACTGCATTTGCTGCAAAACGGCAAAGGAATTCGTAGCTGATGAACGACCAGGAAATTCTTAATAAATCACCTTTGGGGCAGGATACACAGTATGTAAATACTTATGATCCGTCTCTGCTGTACCCGATTGCCAGGGACCTTAACTGGAAAGAGCAGGGAGTAGAGCGTAAAGAGCTGCCCTTTCAAGGTGTAGATATCTGGAATGCCTATGAGATGTCATGGCTAAACCAGCGTGGCAAACCTGAAGTAAGACTCGCTGAATTCCGTATATATACTGACTCGGAAAATATTATCGAGTCAAAGTCATTTAAGTTATATCTTAACTCTCTTAATCTGAGCCGTTTTGACTCAGAAAAGGAAGTGAAAGAGCTTCTAATCAAAGATCTGAGTGCTGCGGCAAATGGTCGGGTCGATGTACGTATCTACCACCCTGATCAGGCTCCAGAATTTGGCCAATTTACAGGTTTCTGTATTGATAATCAGGACGTTGAAATTACTCAGTACACTCCTGCGCCTGAACTGCTGACAACCGGTGAAGATGATGTGGAAGAGGTGCTTTACAGCCATCTATTGAAATCAAACTGTCCGGTTACCGGTCAGCCGGATTGGGCTACATTGGGAATAAGTTATCAGGGTAAAGAGATTGATCGTGAAGGATTGCTTAAATACATCATCTCTTACCGTGAGCATGGCGACTTCCATGAGCAGTGTGTAGAAAATATCTTTATGCATATCTGGGAACGCTGCCAACCTGAGTCGTTGAACGTATATGCCCGTTATGTCCGCCGTGGTGGTTTGGATATCAATCCGTTCCGTAGCAGTGAAGTGGATGACATCGATAACCTACGCTTAAGCCGTCAGTAAGAGGATCCCAGATGGACGCTATTGAACTCCTGCACAACCGTGTTTCCTGTCCTGTTTTACAGGAACCTGGCCCGTCAGAAGAACAGTTGGAGAGTATCTTTACGGCTGCAGTTAGAGCGCCCGATCACGGTGCTATCCGCCCTTGGCGTTTCCTAACGGTACAGGGTGATAATCGCTCTCGTCTTGGAGAGCTTTATTTGCAAGCCGGTTTACAGGATAACCCGGAACTATCAGTTGAGCGGCAGGAAAAGTTTAAGAATATGCCACTCAGGGCCCCTGCTGTGATTGTGGTTATTGCTGCTGCTAAGGATCACCCTAAAGTGCCTGTAATAGAACAAGAAATCTCTGCTGGTTGTGCTGCTCATAATATTATTCTTGCTGCCCATGCACTTGGACTTGGAGCAATGTGGCGTACTGGTGATATGGCATATCATCCGGTTGTCCGGGAAGGTTTAGGTGTAGCTGAGAGTGAAAGTATCGTTGGTTATATCTATCTGGGAACAGCGACTAAACGGCGCAAGGTGCCATCCCATGACCTGTCCAGCTATGTTTCCGAATGGTCAGGAAGCTAAAAGTGAGCAAGGAAAAGGTTAGCCAGGAATTTCTGGAATGGTTGAGAGGGCAGATTCCCTTGATCAACCATATGGGTTTTACCCCGTTACAATGGGACGGTAAAACTTTGCAGATGGGCGCCGAGCTCGAGCCAAATGTTAACGATAAAGGTACTGGCTTTGGTGGTTCACTAGCGACCGTAGCTACGCTCTGTGGCTGGAGTATTATCACCCTATATCTGAGAGAGCAGGGAAGAGATGATGATGTGGTGATTCGCGACAGCCATCTTGAATATTTCCTGCCTGTGACTTCCGATTTTTCCGCTGTTACTTCACTGCCTGATGAGCCGACTTTGACTGTCTTTGATCAGAAAATGTCTGAGAAGGGGCGTGCCAGAATGGATCTGGTGATCGAGATTGAGCAGGACGGTAAAACAGCACTTCGCCTCAGTGGAAGTTATGTTGCGTTGGAAAAACGCCGCTAAACCTCTTTATTTAGCTTTCTTTATCTAAATTTATTGACCCTAAAGTTTACTTTAGGGTTTATTCTTTCATTATCTAATGTTCTAACAGTGATAGTGAATCTTTCCCATGCTTTATCGTTTATCCCTACAAGGCGTGAAATGTGCAGGTTGTGTCCGTTCTCTGGAGCGAGGATTGGATAGTTCTGATGTTGTTAATGATTTCTCTGTTAATTTTGCCGATAGAAGTCTGACGGTTGATTCTGAACAGCCAGTAGAGGCTGTTATCTCTGCTATTGAAGTCGCAGGATATGGAGCAACGGAGATCAGGGGTGAAGATGATCTTGAGCAGATAGAAAAGGCCGAGCATCAACATTATCAGAATACTCTGAACAAAAGCTTTGTTGCCCTGGCACTAGGAGCCTTGTTGATGGTGCAGGGTTGGTTGGGCTATATGCCAGATATTACGCAGACATCTGGTATTGCCAGTGGGGCAGGTACAGGATTGCTGACGTTATTGGTTATGATCTACTGTGCCGGACATATCTATCGGGGAGCATTGAGTTCCACTCGTAATCTCAATTTCAATATGGATACCCTAATAGCTTTAGGAACGGGGGCTGCGTGGGTTTATTCAACGGGATTGCTTATTGTTGCTTCTTTGGGAGTAGATCTTCCTGAGCCTGCCAGACATCTCTATTACGAAGCTTCAGTGATGATTGTTGGGTTTATTCTGTTGGGTCAGGCACTGGAAGCAAGAGCAAGAAAGAAAACCGGGGAAGCTGTTCGCAGTTTACTCAAGCTTCAGCCAGCTACAGCACTGCGCATCCGTAATGGTGTTGAGAAAGAAGTCTCAGTTTCACTGCTGGCACCGGGAGATCAAGTACGTGTTCGCCCCGGAGAGAGTATTCCTGTCGATGGTGTTGTGATAACCGGCGAAACCCATATCGATGAATCCATGCTTACCGGAGAATCTCTCCCAGTACATAAGATCGAGGGAGAAAGTGTTGTTGGTGGGACCCTGAATGGTTCAGGCAGTATCTTGATTCAGGTTGAGCAGATTGGTGCTCAGACAGTATTAGCGCAAATAATTGAAGCAGTTCGTGATGCACAGAACAGTAAACCTGAACTGGGCAAACTGGCGGATAAAATTGCGGCGGTATTTGTTCCTGTGGTCATTTTTATTGCATTGTTAACGGGTTTTATCTGGATATCAGCGGGGCCTGAACCAAGCGTCACCTATGCCGTTGTTACGATGATGACTGTACTTATTATCGCCTGTCCATGTGCTTTGGGCCTGGCTACACCCATGTCTGTAATGGTTGCTGTAGGCAAAGCTGCCAGTAACGGTATTTTGATTCGCAATGCGGATGCGTTGCAGCTGGCTCAATCCTTAACCACGGTAGTACTCGATAAAACGGGTACCGTTACTCAGGGTAAGCCTGTCGTAACCGATGTTAAATATTTCAGTGATGAGCCTTGGCTTCCTTCAGTCATTGCTGCTGTTGAGTCTCACTCTGAGCATCCTTTAGCCCAAGCTATAAAAGTGTTCTGTAATGGTGGAACTGAGAATCAGGCCATAACTGATTTTGAGAGTTTAGCTGGAGCCGGTATACGAGCTGGAACAGCTCAAGGTGAGATACTGGTCGGTAATGCTGCCCTGATGGAGTCGGAAGCTGTTTTATTAGCTGAATCTGATGATCTGGCGGTTAATTGGAGTGAGCAGGCTAAATCTCTGGCCTATGTTGCCCTCAATAAAAAATTGGTTGCGCTGTTTGCTATTGCTGATCCGGTAAAACAGGATTCGTCAGAGGCTATTGAGGAACTTCAGGATTCTGGTTTTAAGGTTGTTTTATTATCAGGCGATAACCAAAGAACTGCTGATGCAATAGCACGGCAAGTCGGCATTACGGACGTGATTGCCGAAGTTAAGCCAGACCAGAAACAGGATCATATCCGGCAGCTACAGCAGCGAGGTGAATGTGTTGCGATGGTAGGGGACGGTGTTAATGATGCTCCTGCCTTAGCGCAGGCGGATATAGGTTATGCGATTGGTGCAGGTTCAGATGTGGCAATTTCCAGCTCAGATGTAACTTTAATGTCTGGTTCACTGCGCGGAGTGTATAAGGCTATTCGTATGTCGAAAGCAACGGTAACTAATATCAAGCAGAACCTGTTTGGTGCCTTTATCTACAACGCGGTGGCGATTCCTGTAGCAGCAGGGGTGTTATTTCCTATATCGGGCCTGTTGCTGAATCCAGCCATCGCTGGAGCAGCAATGGCCATGTCATCAGTCACTGTTGTTAGCAACGCAAATAGACTGCGGATGCTGAAACTGTAATTAGCTTTTTGGAGTAACCCTACTCACCTTCTCGATAATGATCGGCTGTTTGGGTACATTCTGGTGACCGTTTTTTGCTGTCGTTGGTGTGCGGCTAATCTGCAATACCAGGTCTGCTCCCTCAAGTACTCGCCCAAAAACTGCATATCCAGGTCGGCTTCCTCTGGCATCAAGGTTGCGGTTATTAACTGTGTTGATAAAGAACTGAGTTGTTGCGCTATGTGGGTGTCTTGTTCGAGCCATAGCAATGGTGCCCACTAAGTTACTTAGGCCATTATTTGACTCGTTCTTAATAGGAGCCTGAGTGTCTTTCTGTTCCATGTTTTTAGTGAAACCGCCACCTTGGATCATAAAACCGGCGATAGTGCGGTGGAAAATAGTACCTTCATAGAAACCGCTGTCTACATAACTGAGGAAGTTCTTGACCGTTACAGGTGACTCTTCCTGAAATAGTTCCAGTTTTATTTCACCTAGGTTGGTGTGCATGATGACCTGAGGTCGACTCTCTTCTGCAAAAGCAGATGAAACCAATGCTGAAACCAGCAGTAATGTTGAGATTAACTTTTTAAACATAGCGGTATCGTCTTTATTAGATTGAGCATCAGATAGTACTCAAGTTTTACATGTTTTTTAACACTCATTTTCTACCCGTAAATTCCACTATCACCAGGCTAGACATCTTCACCATCCTGCCTTAATGCTTTCAGTTTGAGGCGTACTCTTAGTTTTTGTTTTTTTGTGGGGTCCAGTCATTACGCAAAGCGTTACCTTGATTACACATCAAATTGAAAGCCAGAGGTTAGCAAGGACTAATTTGTAGGTTCCTCAGGCGATATAAAAAATATCTACCCGATTTTTCGCCGAGGGACAGGTTTAAACCTAGTCCCTGATTCTGCTATAATCTCGCGCTTAATTTTGAATTCCTATTCGGTCAATCCTGACCGTTTGTTCGCAAGTTGGAGCTTGAGAATGTCCGAGATCAAAAAGGTCGTTCTGGCCTATTCCGGTGGGTTGGATACATCCGTTATCGTTCGCTGGTTGCAAGATGAATACAACGCAGAAGTTGTGACCTTTACTGCTGACTTAGGTCAAGGTGAAGAAGTAGAGCCTGCTCGCGCTAAAGCTGAAGCGTTGGGCGTAAAAGAGATCTACATTGAAGATCTGCGTGAAGAGTTTGTTCGTGATTTCGTATTCCCAATGTTCCGAGCAAACACTATCTATGAAGGCGAGTACCTGCTGGGTACATCTATTGCCCGTCCTCTTATTGCTAAGCGTCTGATTGAGATTGCTAACGAAACTGGTGCAGATGCTATTTCTCACGGTGCTACGGGTAAAGGTAATGATCAGGTTCGTTTTGAACTGGGTGCTTATGCGCTTAAGCCAGGCGTTCACGTAATCGCGCCGTGGCGTGAGTGGGATCTGACGTCCCGTGAAACGCTAATGAAGTACTGTGAAGACCATAATATTCCGGTTGATTTCTCCAGTAATAAGAAAAAGTCTCCTTACTCTATGGATGCCAACCTGCTTCATATCTCTTATGAAGGCGACATTCTGGAAGATCCATGGCAGGAAGCTGAAGAAGATATGTGGCGCTGGTCAGTTTCTCCAGAACAGGCTCCAGATGAAGCCACTTATCTGGAACTGACTTACGAGAAGGGTGACATCGTTGCAATCAACGGTGAAAAAATGAGCCCAGCTACTGTTCTTGAATACTTGAACAAAGTAGGTGGTGAAAACGGTATCGGTCGTCTGGATATTGTTGAAAACCGCTTTGTAGGCATGAAGTCCCGTGGTTGTTACGAAACACCGGGCGGCACTATTATGCTTAAAGCACATCGTGCAATTGAATCCATTACACTGGATCGCGAAGCTGCTCACCTGAAAGATGAACTGATGCCTCGCTATGCGAAAGTTATCTACAATGGCTTCTGGTGGTCTGAAGAGCGCAAGATGCTGCAGAAGATGATTGACGAATCTCAGCAGGTTGTTAATGGTGATGTACGTCTGAAACTGTACAAAGGTAATGTTGTAGTTGTTGGTCGTCGTTCTGACGATAGCCTGTTTGACGAGAACATCGCGACCTTTGAAGATGATGCTGGTTCTTACGATCAGAAAGACGCAGCAGGTTTCATTAAACTGAATGCTCTACGTATGCGTATTGCTGCAGGTAAAGGACGTAATCTGCTGGACGATTAATCCACAGTTTTTGCTAAAAAAACCCCATAGTGACCCTATGGGGTTTTTTATTGCCCTAAGCTTGGCCTAAACTTTGATAATGGCCTGATTTATATGCTACTTTTGCCGTTATCTTATTAGTGCAGTGTCTATGGAAATTAACTACGCAGGAAAGTCGGCTCTTATAGTAGATAGCCAGCTTGATGACCTTGGGGCGTTACGGCAAATCCTGAGTAGGTTAGGCGTGGGACAAGTTCAGGTTGCTTCGTCGGTTAATATGGCCCTGAGCCTGATGCGAGAGTTTACCTATGATCTCTGCTTTGCCGCTTATGATATGGGCAAAGGAGAAAAAAATGGGCTGCAATTACTGCAAGAAGCCAATATTGAGCACTCCTTTGGGTCCTCCAGTGCCTATTTTCTTGTTGTAGATCCGGAAACGTCAGAGCTATTGTTTGGTTCTTTAGAAAATTCGCCGGATACATACGTTTCCAAGCCATACGACTCCAACAAACTTCGCTTTCGTATAGAGAAGCAGCTTCGTATCAAGGAAACCATCAAGCCTATAGAGCAGCTATTGGATGATGAGGATTACGAAGAGGTTGTCGAAAAAAGTAAGCAGCTAGCTGATCATTATCCCGGGTTGAATATCTTCCTGCAGCGTATTCGAGGCATAGCACTTCTTCGCATGAGGCGTTATAGCCAGGCGCGTGATCTTTTTGTCAATCTGACTCAGCAGCGAGACTTGCCTTGGGCAGAGGTTGGCAAGGGCGTTTCCAATTTTAATCTTGGTGAATATGATGCGGCTCTGGCAAGCCTGAATCTCGTAGTCGATCAACAGCATGTATGTGTTGAAGCCTATGCCTGGTTATCCCGCGCTTATCGAGCAAAAGCAGAATTTGAGCGTGCAGTTACCTTGATGCGTAAGGCCGTGATGATTCAGCCCACAGTACCCCTACTACAAAGTGAGCTAGGTAATCTGGCTTGCCAAACAGAAGAATGGGATATTGCTAAAGATGCATTTCAGCGGGCGATTCGGTACGCCAGATATTCTGCTTTTCAGGATCCGGCGAATTATTTTGGTCTGGTCAGAGCTTTAATTCAGGCTAACAGCAATAAAGTCTCTCAAATTGAGCAAGAAGTTATAAGGGTGCTAGAAGATGTGGTTCTTGATCATCCTGAGGATCAGGAGGTTATGTTCAGGGCCAAATTGATCAACTGCGATCTGTATAGGCAAGGTAGCATGCAAGAGAGGCTGGAGCAGATGCTGCAGCAAACATGGAATTTCTTTTTGCGTATGGAGGAGGATATTCAGTGTAAGTGGTTGGACGTAATGCTTGAAGCCTCTAGCAATAGTGCAGTGGAAAGTGAGGTTATTCTCAAGCGGAAAGATCTCAGCCGGAAAATTGTAGATACTGACTGGGGAAAAGCGAATTACACTGCGATGACAAGCTTTCGAAACGGCGATTTGGATAAGGCTTTTCAGCTATTTGGTCGTGCCCATGAGCTTCTACCAAGTCATACAGGTATTGCGCTTAATCTGGTTCAGGCAGGTATTGAAAAAGCTAAGCGAGGAGAAAATGCTCTTTGGATTCTACTCTCCGTTCAAGATGTCCTATCAACGATTAGCTATGCTTCTCTTCCAATAAAACAACAAACACGCTTTTCTGCTTTATCACTAAGGTATAGCGAGCAGATTAAACTTCTGAAAAGTGAAGATTCTTCTGAAGGGGATGATCTTCTAAGCCAAGAGCTATAACACCAGCCTATAGCGTATCATCATCTTCTATAAGGAATGATGATGAGGTTTTGACCTCTACCTCTTCACCTGAACGGTTCATGTTTCGCGCCAGTTTACGACTTAGCAGCTTTTTCTGAGCTGCTGCAGGTAGATCGGTGAACATGATCAGATTTTTCCCCACCAACACATCTACCAAGTCTTCAAAAATACGTGATACGCCGGTATCTGATTGTTCCAGAAACTTTTCTGCGGAGAACTCTTCATCATTGATGGACAGAAATTCCAGAACTTCTCTGTTTTTGATATCAACCGCTTCAGCACCAGGTTTAGGGGTTTCTGATAGGCTGATAATGCGTCCTGCATCATTACGTATGGCGTATAACATATTGATTTGCTACATTGTTCCAGTTTGTATTAAGCCTGCACAGGCTAGGTTTATTCAAGTATGTCGCCCCAGGAGGGCTAAGGTCAAGATTAATGGAAGCTGTTCAAGATCCCCTTTTGGGATGTTTAGTACATTTGACTAAGCAAAATCATAAACCATTTTCTCCGGAAGTGTTATGCGATGGTTTGCCACTGGAGAATAATAGGCTTACCCCTAAGTTGTTTATTCGGGCAGCTAAAAGGGCTGGATTTGCAGCTCAGGTCTTACCTCGAAAACTGAATGATATTTCACCTCTGGTTCTTCCAGCAGTTTTGCTTCTGGAGGGTGATAAAGCCTGTATTCTACAGAGAGTTGATGAGGACGGGACTGCGGTAATTATTCAGCCTGAAAGCGGTGGTGAGCACTCCGTTTCTCTGGAGTTACTACAAGAATCTTATACCGGCTATGCAATCTTTGTCAGATTGGAGTATCGGTTTCAGCAGCAGGTTTCCAAGCTGCTTGAAGGGCATAAGGGGCATTGGTTTTGGGGTACGATAAAACGTTCTACGGCTATCTATCGTGATGTCCTGGTAGCTTCTTTTCTTATCAACTTATTTGTATTGGCGAATCCGCTGTTTGTGATGAATGTTTATGATCGCGTTGTTCCAAATAATGCGATTGAGACGTTGTGGGTTCTAGCGATCGGTGTATTTGTCGTATATCTGTTTGATTTCGGGCTCAAAATGTTGCGCTCGTATTTTATCGAGGTGGCGGGAAAGAAAGGAGATATAATCCTCTCATCTTTGTTGTTCGAAAAAGTATTGTCACTCAAATACAGTTCTCTGCCTCCCTCTGTAGGCTCTTTCGCCAGTAACCTCAGAGAGTTCGATAGTATAAAAAGCTTCCTCAGTTCCTCTACCAATACCATTATCATTGATCTTCCGTTTGCGATCCTGTTCCTGGTGGTTATAGGTTTTATTGGAGGCCCTCTTGTTATTCCTCCTTTAGTGATGATCCCGTTGATCATTCTGTTTTCGTTTGCAGTAAGGCCTTATTTGAAAGAGGCGGTCGAAAAGACGTTCGCCTCCAATGCACAGAAAAACTCTACATTGATTGAAAGTTTAACTGCGATGGAAACAGTTAAAACTCAGCGTGCAACTTCATCACTGCAGTTGGGCTGGGAACAGGCGGTAGGTTATATCGCTAAGTGGAGTTTGAAATCCAGAATGCTTTCATCCTCGGTAGTAAACTTCGCTTCCTTCGCTCAGCAACTCACGTCCGTCGGTATTATCATCATAGGTGTTTACCTGATCAGTGAGCGGGAGCTGACGATGGGGGCGCTGGTTGCTTGTGTCATGCTGTCAGGCAGAGCTATTGCTCCAATGGCCCAGGTGGCCAATTTGGTGATTAGTTATCATCAGGCCTCAACTGCGCTGAAAGGTTTGAACGAGATAATGGATCTGCCATCTGAGAGAAGTGATGGACAGCAGTTTGTTCACCGCAATGAGCTAGAAGGAGCTATTGAGTTTCAGAATGTTAGTTTTGCTTATCCGGGGCAGGAACAGAGAGCATTAGATCGTGTTTCTTTTTCAGTTAAACCTGGAGAAAAAGTGGCTTTAATCGGTCGTATTGGCTCTGGTAAGTCTACTGTAGAAAAGCTAGTACTCGGATTGTATGAGGCAAGCGAAGGTTCAGTAAGGATTGATGGGATTGATATTAATCAGATTGATCCGGTCGATCTGCGGCGTAATTTTGGTTACATGCCTCAGGATATTATGCTGTTCGCTGGCAGTGTCAGGGACAATATCGTTATCGGAGCTCCACAAACAGAAGACGCCCAATTGGTTGCTGTGGCGAAGCTGACAGGTGTTTCAGATATGGTGAATCGACACCCGCAGGGGTTTGATATGCAGGTGGGCGAGCGTGGTGCAGGCTTATCCGGAGGGCAGCGCCAAGCGGTAGCAGTTGCCAGATCATTAATTCATGATCCCAATATTCTCATCCTTGATGAACCAACCGCGTCAATGGATAACTCATCAGAAGAGCAGATCAAGAAAATGCTCACAGAGTACTCTCAGGAAAAAACGATGTTGGTAGTTACTCACAAAATGTCACTGCTATCCCTTGTGGATAGAATTATTGTAATGGATGCAGGACGCGTTGTAGCCGACGGGCCTAAAGAATCAGTATTGGATGCCTTGAAACAAGGGCGCCTTCAGGTGCAAAGGTAAGACGTGATGAGTGGTAACCAAAAAGATCTTCAGTACATGAGTAGTGTCAGTGAGGCATTGGCTGAGCAGACCCCCGCTGGTGCAAGAACGTTACTCTGGGTAGTAGCTTTGTTTGTTGCTATTGCCATCTTTTGGGCCAGTTGGGCAGAGCTGGATGAGATTACCCGTGGGGATGGTGAAATCATCCCATCAAGCCAGTTACAGGTTGTAGAAACCTTAGAAGGTGGTGCTCTTTCTGAAATTCTGGTTAGAGAGGGTGATCTAGTAGAAAAAGGGCAGGTATTACTGCGAATAGATGATATTCGCTTCTCCAGTTCTCTGAAAGAAAACCAGGTCCGTTTGTATGAGTTGACAGCAAAGTCAGCTCGTCTAAAAGCCGAAGCAGACAACATAGAGTTCACTGAGCCAAAGAATTTCCCGATAGAATACAGTTCGATGGTAGAGCAAGAGAAGTTTCTTTTTTCTACTCGAAAGGCAGAAATTTACGCTGGATTGGCAGGGTTAGAGCAACAAGTGGCTCAACGTAGCCAAGAGCTGAAAGCTGCAAAGTCTCAAGAGCAACAGTTACGTAGAAGTTATGGATTGCTAAAGCGTGAGTTGGATATAACTCGGCCTTTGTTGAAAGAGGGGGTTATTTCTGAAGTAGAGTTTTTGCGACTTAAGCGACAGCTTAACGATCTGGAAGGTGAGCTGTCAGGGGTTCGTCTGAATATACCCAGAATTGAATCCACCTTGGAGGAGACAAAGCAGAAGCTGGGTGAGGCGGAGCTACAGTTTAGAAATGAAGCTCGTCGCGAATTGAACGAGGTTGTGGCAGAAATCTCTCGCTTGAATCAGGCCCTTACCGGTATGAATGATCGAATTGATCGCGCTGAGGTGAAAGCGCCAGTGAAGGGAACAGTAAAACAGTTGTTGGTTAATACGGTTGAAGGCGTTGTTCAACCGGGTGATGAGCTGCTGAACATTATTCCTTGGGAAGATAAGCTTCTAGTGGAAGCCAGAATTCGTCCATCGGATATAGCGAATATATCCCCAGGTCAGGCTGCGGTAATTAAAGTGTCAGCCTATGACTTTTCTATATATGGCGGCGTTGATGCTGCGGTTGTATTTGTCAGCCCCAGTACCATTCTGGATGAAGAAGGTGAGAGTTATTATTTGGTTCGTTTGGAGACAAATCAGCCATTTATTGCAACAGCTACTAAAGAGCTCCCTTTAATCGCAGGTATGACCGTGAGTGTTGATATTCTGACGGGTAAGAAAACCGTAATGGATTATCTGTTAAAACCGGTTCTGAAAGCTAAAAATAAAGCCTTAACCGAGCGGTAATGCATAATATGGTAACTTATTGTTAGGTCGTTTATATTCTATTCAGGTAGAGTATGTATTATTATCCGCTCGCTTTGTAAGGCTTTATTAGTGAGCTTTTGGTGTAGATAGAACAGAAAACATGAGGTTTGCTGTTCTATATTAAGAAAAATAAAAAATTTGCACATGTCGATGACGATGTTGCTTTTGCCAATGATCAGGCAAGATAAGTTGGGAAATTATGAAGCTGTTTTTCGTCGGTAACCGACCAAAGGTTTTGGAACGTTGGAACAAATTACTGGTGGATTGGAAGCCTGAAGTTATTAGGGCCGCCGATATAACTACTAAGCTGAAAGACGGCAATGAAATCTTATTGGTCCATATAAGTTCTGTTGATGCAGCCGATAGTAAGCTAATATTCAGTTTTAAAGCGCATAATCCTAGCGCCATTGTAATTGTGTGTACTGATACACCGAATGAGAGTGAAGGTGTAGAGGTACTTCAGTTAGGTGCAAATGGTTATACAAACACGTATGTGACAGGTTCACTGCTTTCTGAAGTAGTGAAGACTGTACTCCGTGGTGATATCTGGGCAGGGCCAGAACTACTGCAAAAGCTTCTTAGAAGATTGTTAAGTAGTTCATCTGTGACAGATAGTAAAGTGGACACCGCAGAGTCTATTAGTATTTTTGAAGACTTGAGCAGTCGTGAGCAAGATGTACTGGCTGTCCTGGTAACAGGCGCTAGTAACAAGGATATTGCCCGCGAACTTGATATAACTGAACGAACAGTAAAAGCCCATCTGAGTTCTATTTTTCAGAAAACAGGGGCGTCAGATCGGATCTCTCTTGTGTTAATGGCAAGTAAGACACCGGTCACGGCTTAAGTGTTTGTTTAGTAATGCAAGTTAAAGTGGCTACGAACTATTTGATACATAGAAGGTGGAGTTTTTATGTCCAGGTCAGTAATTGCTGGCGTTATTTTAGGGATGACAGCGACAACGATGCAGGCAGCTACTTTAGAAGAAGTAATTGCTGAGGGCCTATCAGAAAGCCCGGAAATCACAAGAGCTGTTAATGCGAGAAACTCGATTTATCAGGAGATTGCCCAGGCGAAGTCTGGCTATTTTCCGAAAATCGATGTTGAAGCAGGTATAGGGTATGAGTGGACCAATAACTCAACAACACGTGCTAATGATGGGGATGTAGAATTAACACGTGGTGAAGCTCGTTTGAGCTTGCGTCAGATGTTATTTGACGGATTTGCGACCTCCAGTGAGGTTGAGCGACACAAAGCCCGTGCTAATTCCGCAGACCGCCGCTTAGAAGATGTAGCAGAAAACTTTATTCTAGAAGCTTCACGTGCCTACGTTGAGGTTAATCGCCGACGTGAGCTATTACGTCTGACCAAAGAAAACCTTTACAACCACGTAAAGATTTACGATCAAATTAAACGTCGTTCAGAATCAGGTCTGGGAGCGCTGGCTTCCATCGAACAGGCTGAAGGTCGATTAGCGCTTGCCGAAGTTAATGTTCTCGCAGAAGAGAATAACTTATTAGATGCTGAAGCTAACTATTTCAGAGTTCTTGGTTCCAAGGCGCCAGCTGACCTGGAATACCCTGCCTTAGCAGATAAAGCTGATCAGGAGATTCCAGAGTCTCTTGAAGCAGCTAAGAAAATAGCCTTTGAAAACCATCCTACTCTTCAGGTAGCGGTAGCTGATGCTGAGGCTGCGATTGCACAATACAATGCAGCTAAGAGAAATTACTACCCACGTGTCGATCTGGAAATTGATCGTACTTGGAACAATGATATAGACGGTGTGAATGGCACAAACGAAGATCTAACTGCGATGATTCGTATGCGCTATAACCTTTATAATGGTGGTGGCGATAAGGCCCGTGTACGTGAAACTCAGTATCAAATTGAAGAAGCACGCTCCATTCATAAGAATACACGCCGCGAAGTGATCCAAAGCCTTGAGTTGTCATGGAATGCTCACCAGATTCTCACGCGTCAGGTTCCATTCCTTGAGCAACATGTACTTTCTAGTACCTCAACTCGTGATTCGTATCAGAAACAGTTTAATATCGGGCAGCGTTCACTGCTGGATCTATTGGATACAGAAAATGAGGTTTTCTCTTCGAAAATTGATCTTTCTAACACCCAGCATGATCATCTAATAACGCATTTCCGGATGCTAGATGGTATGGGCTTACTGTTGGATGCGCTTGAGTTAGTAATGCCAGAGCCTAATTTAGGGGACGTGGAGAATTTTACAACAGACGTTGTGATTCTGGATCCTGAAACGGCTATGGAAAAGAATAAGGCTCAGCTTCAAGACAAAGCAAACAAAGGCACTTGAGTAATTGAAATAAGCCGCTCAGGTTAGCTAAAATAAGCCTGAGCTACTTAAATATTATCAAAGGGTTGCGTAAAGCAGCCCTTTTTCGTTGCAGCAAATTTTTTAATGAAAGCACATAAAATCAGTCAAGCGCCTATCCCAATGCGGAATGTTGGCCCGATTAAAATTACCGGTCCTGTATTGGATGAAAAAATATCTGTTCCTCTGGCGACCTACGAAACGCCTTTATGGCCGTCAGTGGGACGTGGTGCTCGTGTTTCTGTCTTGACTGAAGGTATCAAAACAACTGTGGTTGATGAGCGAATGAGTCGCTCGATTCTACTAGAAGCTGATGACGCTGAAGCGGCAATGCTGGCGCTGAATTCGATTAAGGGTCGTATGGCTGATCTGAATGAAGTGGTTGCGCAAACGAGCCGTTTTGCCAAACTGATCGACCTGAACAGCCAGATTGTGGCCAATTTGATCTATCTGCGACTTGAATTCACCACGGGTGATGCATCTGGTCATAATATGGTGACCAATGCCGCAGATAAGATTATTCCGTGGATTTTGACTGAATACCCTCAGCTTCGTTACTCATCCATCTCCGGAAACTACTGCTCAGACAAAAAAGCGACGGCTGTAAATGGCATTCTTGGTCGTGGTAAATATGTTGTCAGTGAGATTCTGATATCACGTGAATTGTGCGAGCGCCGTCTTAAAACCACGCCTGAAAAAGTGGTTGATCTGAATATCAAAAAAAACCTGATTGGAACAATGATTGCGGGTGGGCTGCGAAGCGCGAATGCCCATTATGCAAATATGTTGCTGGCTTTTTATCTGGCCACGGGTCAGGACGCCGCAAATATTATTGAGGGTTCACAGGGAATTGTGCACGCGGAGGTACGTGATGGTGATCTGTATTTCTCCTGTACTCTACCAAACCTGATCATGGGTTCTGTGGGTAATGGCAAAGGCATCGATTTTGTAGAAGAGAATCTTGCAGCTCTAGGCTGTAAAGAGGACAGAGAGCCAGGTGAGAACGCGCGTCGCCTTGCTGCCATTTGTGCGGCAACGGTCTTGTGTGGAGAACTGTCTTTGATTGCTGCACAAACCAACCCAGGTGAGTTGATGGAAGCTCATCTTAAGTTGGAGCGATAATGTCTGATCAAACCAATGATCGTAAATTGGAGCATATCCGAGCGATAGAAAATGACCCTGATACAGACCGTAGCGGCCATTATTTCGATCGTATGCGTCTGATGCATCGTGCCTTGCCGGAAGTATCGCTCAACGATGTTGATACATCCTCTCGTTTTCTTGGTTATGACCTGAGTTTCCCGCTATTGATTTCTTCTATGACCGGAGGGGATCATGAGTTGATCAAAACTATTAATCGTAATCTGGCGGAAGCTGCACAACGTACAAAAGTTGCCATGGCGGTAGGTTCGCAGCGTGTGATGTTTACCACCCCAGAAGCACGCTCCAGCTTTGAATTACGAGAATTGGCTCCAGATGTGCCGCTGATAGGTAATCTAGGGGCCGTACAGCTGAATTATGGTATTACCGCTGAACAAGCTCAGCAGGCGGTTGATTGTCTTAAAGCTGACGCTCTCTATCTTCATCTAAATCCACTTCAGGAGGCGGTTCAGCCCGAAGGGGATACTGATTTCTCCAATCTTAAGGATTCAATAGCTGAGTTGGTTAAACAGCTGGATGTTCCTGTCTTGCTAAAGGAAGTGGGCAGCGGTCTCTCTCCAGCTGATATTGAGCTTGGCTTAGCAGCGGGTGTTAGCTGTTTTGATGTCGCAGGTACAGGTGGCACCTCGTGGAGTCGAATTGAGCATCACCGTCGTAAAGACCAGAATAACATCGGCCTTAAGTTCCAGGATTGGGGCATTCCAACTCCTAGAGCTCTAACATTAGCCAGCCCCTACCATAGTCGTGCCACAATAGTTGCAAGTGGTGGACTAAGAGATGGGATTGATATGGTTAAATCTGTTATACTCGGCGCCTCTTTATGCGGCATGGCTGCTCCACTGCTTAAACCAGCGATGAAATCAGCTGATGCTGTGGTGGAAGAGATTGAAAAAATTAGAACAGAATTCAGAACAGCTATGTTTCTGCTAGGCGCTCCGGATGTCGCTTCATTATTTAATAACCGGACGCTGATATTAGATGAGTGCTAGGATCGAGACCCAATAATGTCTGTCGGTATTGACGAAATTAGTTTCTATACTTCCAATTACTTTTTAGATTTGCGAACTCTGGCAGAAGTTCAGCAGATCGAATCAGAAAAGTATTATCAGGGAATTGGCCAGGAAAAAATGTCCATGGCTGCTCCTGATGAAGATGTTGTCACAATGGCTGCTAATGCGGCTCACCCTCTGATTGAACGTGTAGGTGCTGACTCAGTAAGTACACTGATGTTTGCTACTGAAACCGGTGTAGATCAATCTAAAGCCGCAGGTGTATATGTTCATCGGTTGCTTGGTCTGAATGCAAACTGCCGTGTTGTAGAGCTGAAACAGGCTTGTTACAGCGCGACTGCAGCGATTCAGATGGCCTGTGCATTAGTAGCTCGCCAACCTGAGAAGAAGGTTCTTGTGATCGCTTCTGATATCGCCCGTTATGACCTTGATACATCGGGTGAAGCAACTCAGGGTTGTGGTGCGGTTGCCATGCTTATCTCGGCAAACCCACGCCTGATTGAGATTGATCCAGAAGTGGGTAACTACACTGAAGATGTAATGGATTTCTGGCGTCCTAATTACCGCTCAACAGCGCTGGTTGATGGCAAGTATTCCACTAAGATCTATCTGAAATCGTTGAAGAAAACCTGGGAAAACTTCGTTGAAGTTAGTGCCCTGGCGTTCCATGATTTTTCTCATTTCTGCTATCATCTGCCATTCAGTCGCATGGCTGAGAAAGCGCATAAGCATCTGGCCAAAATCAACAAGGCTGGTTTGACCTTGGAACAGGTTGAACAGCAGGTTGAAGATACGTTGCACTATAACCGTATCATCGGAAACAGCTACACTGCTTCGATGTATATAGGCCTGACCTCTTTGCTGGAAAACTGTAAACAGAATCTGGCAGGTAAAAAAGTGGGTTTCTTCAGCTATGGTTCTGGTTGTGTGGCTGAGTTTTTCTCTGGCACCGTTGTAGCTGGTTATGAAAAATGCCTGCATACGTTGAATCATAAGAGCATGCTCGATGCGCGTCAGGAAGTGAGTTACGACGAATATCTCCAGCTCTATCGCTATCCTGATCCAAAGGATGGTGAGCATCATGATATTCCTGCAGGTACCACTGGACGTTTCCGTCTGGCTGCAATCAGTGGTCATAAACGGGAATATGTCATCTGCTAATGAAGGCTAAGGCCCCTGGTAAACTCATACTGAGTGGGGAACACTCGGTAGTTTATGGGGCTCCTGCTATTGCTGTTGCAGTAGAGCAATCTGTAACGGCAGCTTTTACTCCTCATGATACCAATAGCCTCACCATTCATTCATACGGTCTAGGCATATTCAAGCTTAAGACATCTGAATTACAGTCCTTGGTTGAGCTATTGGATCAGCGTTTTCAACGTTTTATTTCTGATCAAATCAGTATTTCTGAACTACTTGATTCACCAGGTGATCTACTTTTCTATACTCTCGCCCAGTCAGGATTTAAGAGTTCTGGTCAAATTGATATAAAAAGTGATATTCCTACTGGTTCAGGTATGGGTTCATCTGCAGCAGTAATTGCCGCGTTATCAAAATTAGCGGAGAGTTCGGCAAGGGAGAGCTCGGCAAGTTTTAATTCAGATCTTGATAACCTGTTTACCAGAGTTCGGTACTGTGAACGTCTCCAGCATGGGCGGGGTAGTGCTATTGATGCTGCAGCGGTTACCTATGGTGGTGTGATTAAAGTGGTAGGGGGACATGTTAGTTCGTTACCCATCAACCTGGATCAGAACTGGTATACCTGGAGTAGCGGTACGCCGGATTCAACTACAGGTGAAACGGTTGCTGCAGTTCGCCAGAAACATGCTTCCTCTGATATCTGGGATAAGTTTAAGGTTGTCACAGAAACGTTTGAAAAGGCTCTAAAAGATAAAAAACCATCTCGGATACTGGAGCAGATCCGATGTAATTCACAGTTGCTCGAACAGATTGGCGTAGTACCAAAACCGGTTGAGAAGGTTATCCGCGAAATTGAACGTTTAGGTGGCGCAGCTAAGATTTGTGGCGCGGGTTCTATTCAGGGAGAAAGCGGCGGTCAAGTATTGGTTTATCTACCTGACCTTAATGTGAATGATATATCTCGTTCTTTACAGATCTGTCTCGAACCGCTGAAACCGTCATATCATGGAGCTTGTCTTGAAAAAGATTAAAGTTAAAGTACCTGGCAGTATCATGCTGATGGGAGAACACTCGGTTCTTTTTGGAGAAAAAGCGTTGGCTTGTGCAGTGGATAAATATATCCATATAGAGCTGATACCTTTGGAATCCGATGAGATATTAATTGATTCCGCTTTAGCTCAGTACAAGGCATCGCTTACTGATCTTCAACAGGAACCAAAACTAAGCTTCGTGTTAGCTGCAGTGGAACTTTTGGTAAAAGAGCTGCCTTCAGGTTTCTCCCTAAAAATCAGTTCAGAGTTCTCGCATACAGTCGGTCTAGGTTCTTCAGCTGCAGTAACTGCAGGGGTCGTGGCTGCATTGTCTGCTTATGCCGGTGGTAGTACGGAAAAGGATGAGCTGTTTGATCTTGCTTTAAAAGTCGTCCATCAGGTTCAAGATGGCAGAGGTTCGGGGACTGATCTAGTTGCCAGTATTTATGGTTCGACCGTTTCTTACCGGGTGAAGCCTCGTAAAATAAAGGCTCTTGCAGGTTTACCAGAGATCTCGCTCTATTATGCGGGTTATAAAACCAAAACACCGGATGTGCTTAAGATCGTCGAGGGCTTTTGCGCTAATAATCCCGATGTGTACCGGGATATCTACAAGTTGATGGGGCTGGTTACCGATAAGGCTGAACAAGCTGTCTCAACTGGAGATTGGGGTAATCTTGGCAACCTGATGAATAATTATCAGGGATTGATGGACGCGCTAGGTGTCTCGGATAAATCTATCAGCGAAATCGTTTATGCTTTGCGCGAAAGTGAGCGTATCCAAGGGGCCAAAATCTCAGGCTCCGGTCTTGGGGATTGTGTGTTGGCTTTAGGAGCCGATCCAGAGTTATCTATTTCATATGAGCAGATACCTGTAGCCGTATCTGAGCAAGGAGTCACCATTGAGTATCACTAAGCAGACTGTTATTAACACTTATCTGCCCGATCAACCTTTACCTGGCACGCATGCCGAAGCTTTTGCTCCCAGTAACATTGCGTTGTGTAAGTATTGGGGTAAACGTGATGTGGAACTCAATCTACCAATTAATGGTTCGCTCTCTATTTCTCTAGGAGAACTGGGCAGCCGTACTGAAATAACCGAATCAGAAACTGGAGCTGATCAGGTTTACTTGAATCATGAATTACAGGCTGAAGATAATAGTTTCGCTCGCAAGGTGATCGCTTTTATCAATCTGTTCAGAGGTGAGCTTAATCAGCCTGTTTGTGTAAAAACAATTAATAACATTCCAACCGCTGCTGGACTTGCTTCGTCTGCTTCTGGTTTTGCAGCACTTACGCTGGCAATCAATGATTTTTATAACCTTGGACTGAGCGACGATAAACTGTCCGCTTTTGCCCGGATGGGCAGTGGCAGTGCTTCTCGTTCTATCTATCAGGGTTTTGTCGAGTGGCACAAAGGTGTGCGTGATGATGGCATGGATAGCTGCGCTGAGCGTCTGGATATCACTTGGCCCGGCTTCCGTATTGGTTTGTTGAAAGTAGCAACCGGAGCGAAGAAAGTTGATTCCCGCTCCGGGATGCAGCGTACCGTTGAATCGGCCGATCTATATCAATCGTGGCCACAACAGGCAGCAAATGATCTGGCGACTATCAAGCGAGCTATTGCGGATCGTGATTTAGAGTTACTTGGACAAACCGCAGAGCAGAATGCACTTTCCATGCATGCAACAATGATCGCTTCATGGCCACCGTTACTTTACTGGCAACCTGAATCTGTAGCGGCTATGCATAGGGTATGGGAGTTGCGAGCACTGGGAGTACCCGTGTATCTAACTATGGATGCGGGACCCAACCTCAAACTACTGTTCCATAGCGAGTATGAAGCACAGGTGCGAAATGCATTTCCTGAGTTGTTGGATCTGGATATAGTTGCACCATTCGGTTGATGCCAAACACTATCTGGGGCCGCCCCTATGTCAGCTAATTCCATCGGTTATGTTCTGACCCGACAACAACAGGATAGTCGAAATGGTGTGCAGCTGACCTATTGGATTCGTAGTGGTGAGTCAGTTTATCCGATCGCCATTGCGGACCAGGAAGTTGTCCTTTTTATTCTTCAAGAACAGGCTGATAAAGCTCGATCTGTGTTAGCCCATCTCCGTGACTGGCGCTTGGCTGATGTGGAACTTACTGATCTTAATTACAAGCCTGTCTCTGCGCTCTATTGTCGTAGCCTTAAAACCTACCGCCAAATCCAGGAAATCTTACAGCTTCACTCCATAGTAATGATGGAAGAGGATATCCGTCATGCTGATCGCTATCTGATGGAACGATTTATTCAGGGTGGGGTAGAGGTTGTCAGGCAGGGGCAGCAGGTCAGGCTAAAATCTGCGATGAGCCATCCGCAATTCCGAATACTTTCCATTGACCTGGAAACCACAATGCGTGCTGACCAAATACTATCAGCGGCTTTTTATGCTGATGATTTTCAGCTGGTCATTATGCAGGGGCAGGGAGTAGATACCGATCAGATCCGCTATGTAGAAAATGAAAGGACTCTGCTGGAAGTGTTTCTTCAAGTGGTACGTGAATACGATCCCGATATCTTTATCGGCTGGAACGTCGTGGGATTTGATTTCCGGGTACTTCAACAGCGAGCTGAGGCATTACGTGTGCCATTACTGCTAGGCAGGGATGAACAGCCTATGCAGTTGCACCAGTCTGGGCAGGGAAAACTGTTTGTACGAATGTCGGGACGAATGGTGTTAGATGGTATCGATACGCTAAAAGGTGCAACCTACCAATTTGAAAGCTTCTCCCTTGAATATGTTTCCAGGCACATGCTGGAGCGGGGGAAGCTAATTGATCATGTCGATGATCGTGGTGGTGAGATTCAGCGGCTTTTCCGTGAAGATAAAGCTGCTCTAGCCAAATACAATCTGGAAGATTGTAAGCTGGTGTGGGATATCTTCGTTAAGGCCGATTTGATTAACTATCTTGTAGAGAGAGCACGTTTGACCGGGCTACCCCTTGATAAAGTAGGAGGTTCCGCAGCCGCTTTTGATAACCAGTATCTGCCGCACCTTCATCGGGCGGGTTATGTGGCACCGGAATACGCATCAGGGGTTTCTGGCTTAAGTGCGCCGGGTGGTTACGTGATGGATTCAGTACCCGGTTTATATAGACAGGTATTGGTGCTGGACTTCAAAAGCCTGTATCCGAGTATTATCCGCACGTTTAAAATTGACCCCTATGGCATGGCTGAAGGTTTAAAGGAAGGAGCTGAACCAGAAGATCTAATCCCCGGATTTAATCATGCAATTTTTTCGCGAAGCAAAACGATTCTGCCGGAACTGATAGAAACACTTTGGCAGGCCAGGGATCAGGCAAAGCAGTCGCATAACAGTGCTCTTTCCCAGGCGATAAAAATTATTATGAACTCGTATTATGGAGTTCTAGGTTCAAATGTTTGTCGTTTCTTTGATCAACGCCTCTCCAGCTCAATTACCTTAAGAGGGCATGAAATCCTGACTAAGACCCGTGATTGCATTGAAGAAACGTTCGGCTTTAAGGTTATTTACGGTGATACGGATTCGGTTTTTGTTTGGTTGGGCGATGATTTTCCTGAAGAGAAAGCTAATGAAAAAGGAAAGCAGGTAGCTGAGTGCCTTAATTCCTGGTGGACTCAAAATTTGCAGGATCGCTTTCAATTGGAAAGTAATCTTGAGATTGAATATGAAACGCATTATAGCCGTTTTCTGATGCCAACCATGCGTCATTCAGAGAAAGGGACGAAGAAACGTTATGCCGGGCTCAAGCGAGACAAGGATGGGGTTGTCTCTATGGTTTTTAAAGGATTGGAAAACGTCAGAACCGACTGGACACCACTGGCGCGAAACCTCCAAGAGGAGCTCTACGAAAAGATTTTTCTTGGCCAGGAATGGCGAGGTTTAGTCGAACAAGTTACCAATGATCTATTGCAGGGAGAGCTGGATGATCAACTGATCTATCGCAAACGTATCAGGCAGAATCTGGATCAGTATGTTAAGAATCGTCCACCTCATGTGCAGGCGGGTTTGAAAGCAGAACATTATTATCAGCAGCAGAATATTCCAAGCCCTTACCGTTCAGGCAGTTATATTGAGTACAAGATGACGGTTAATGGCCCGGAGCCTATTGAGTGTCTGAATTCCCCTCTGGACTATCAGCATTATCTGGAAAAACAGATCCAGCCAGTGTGTGACACTATTTTGCAGTTTCTAGGGGAGAGTTTTGAGGAGCTGACCGCGCCACAGGGGCGTTTGTTCTGATTAAATCAGGCTTTAACATCCAGATTTAAGCCGAGAGTAGTTACTGCGCCTACTCTAAGTTTACGCGGCTCAGTGGCAGATTCGAGCAGGTGCAATACTTGTTCACCTGTCTCTTTGATCTCATCATTAGCCATTTCAACAGTTTTAACCGCATGGCTAGTCTCTGTTTTTTGAGCAGCGGCAACACTTGCTGTTGCAGCTATTTCATTTACTTCCATAACTTCACCCTATAACTGATTACGACAACGCTCTGTAATCCATACACAGGCATAAATGTTTGGTTATTAGTTCAGTAAACCTTTATATCGGCGGTTTGGTGTTTGGCTTGAGGGAAAATTAATTTGCTGAATAGAGAAACAAACAAGCCACCCGAATGAGGTGGCAAAGTTAAGAGACAAAGTTAACCATCTGAGTGAAAGATCGTTTCACAATTCTTCAGAATAAATATGATCAAGGCACAGGGGCCATGGGCTCCCATTTGCAGTTTCTGGCCAATATCTGCACTCCGTGATGGGCCGGTGATCATATTTACTGTACGGGGCATTCCATTTGGGTTCAGCTCTCTAAGCCGGTTCCAGGCATCTTCGTAGCTACCTGCAATGTCAGACTCCTTGAGCACAACAAGATGGCAATCTGGAAGGAAATTAAGAGTAGTCGGGCTCTCTGGTCGGGAATAGAGCATCAGTGTGCCGGTTTCCGCGATCCCCGCCATGGATGTTGTCAGGCTGGCTACATCACCGGATTGAGCGACCCGCTGCTCGCGTTGGATATCACCTAATGGAGTCCAGTCCAGCTCATTCAGACTGTCATCGCTAGCACTGACCAGGGTTTTGAACTCATGCTTATTAAGCCACTCTGCCACTGCTGATGGTAGCTCATTCATCGTACTAATATCGATCAGCTCGGCTGCTGCACCACTGGCCATATCCCGGAACAGTTGAATCTGTCCTGCCTGATCCAGTTGCGAGCGCTTAGGGATAATGGTTGCTTTATGGGCGTTCATACGTCGGGTGGTCGCAGCTTTTTGTGCGGGTGATGGTTCACCACGATTAAGGCCACGGCGGATATTGCCAAGAATCTCTGCTTTGCTCATCTTATTTCTCCGCCTGCTTTTGTAATGAATGAGACCCGGATTTCCACTGATCCATAAAGGTTTTGCCCTGTGGGGCAGGCATATCTCGCCAGTCGGTCCAGCCTCCAGCCAGAGGTAATTTCTTAATTCGTCCTTTCTTACCAGCGATCGTAATCATAAACCATGCAGATCCACGTGCTAGCCAGCGATAAAGGGAAGGGCGTTTAGCGAAGAACGCCCAACTTGCAATACCATAGCGTACCGCTTTAGGTGTTAGGTGTTTTTCGAACTCTTTTTCACGCCAATGGCGCATCATCTTCGGTAGAGGGATACGTACCGGACAGACCTCCTCACACTTACCGCAGGATGTAGAGGCGTTAGGCAGATGAGCAGCTTTATCAATGCCGATCATTTTGGGCGTTAAAACCGAGCCCATTGGGCCAGGGTAAACCCAACCATAGCTGTGACCACCAACGGCACCATAAACCGGACAGTGGTTCATACAGGATGAGCAACGGATACAACGCAGCATATCCTGAAATTCAGTTCCCACCATCTCACTGCGACCGTTATCTACCAGAACCACATGGAAGTTTTCCGGGCCATCCTGATCTTCAGCGCGTTTGGGACCGCTGGACAGTGTGTTATATACCGCGAACTCCTGTCCGGTTGCTGAACGTGCCAGCAAGCGTAAGAACAGGCTCATATCTTCTAGGGTTGGTATCACTTTCTCGATAGAGGTAATAACAATGTGGGTTTTCGGCAGGGTCTGAGTCAGATCGCCGTTACCCTCATTCGTAACAATAATGGTGGAGCCAGTTTCTGCTACCAGAAAATTGGCTCCTGTGAGTCCCACATCTGCACTGACAAACTCCTTACGCAGTACTTCACGGGCCTCTTGCATAAGGGCCTGAGGATCTCCTGTTTTCGGGCGCTTATGATGTTCGTGGAAGGTCTCCGAGACATCATCCACATTAAGGTGAATTGCAGGGGCTATAATGTGACTTGGGTGATCATTACGTAGTTGAAGGATGTATTCACCCAGGTCGGTTTCTACGGGGCGGACACCATTAGCTTCAAGGTATTCATTCAAACCGGTTTCTTCCGAAACCATTGATTTCCCTTTAGTTATGGTTTTTGCATTGACCTGTTTACAGATATCCAGAATGGTTTTATTGGCATCTTCACCTGTGCTGCACCAGTGAACATGGCCGCCGCTTTCAATGACCTTTGATTCAAACCGTTCTAGATAAATATCCAGATTCTGAATAATATGGTTCTTAAGGTCTCGCGCTTCATCACGCAGATCTTCAAATTCAGGTAAGCGTTTTATGGCATTGGCGCGGTTCACCGGGAAGCCGTGTTTGAACTGACCTAGTGCTTCTTGCAGATCAACATCGTGTAGGGCGATACGGGCATTTTCTTTAAATTCAGGACTTTTAATCTGCATATCAATTACCCGGCCTTAAGCTCAGAAGCCAGATCATAATCTGCTTCGCCAATTGCAGGGGTATCTGCCATACCCGCAAGAATCTCAACGACGTGGCGCGCTTCAACCTGCTTACCTTCACGCTTTAACTTGCCAGCCATATTTAGCAGACAACCAAGATCTCCGCCGACCAGTGTGGTTGCCTCAGAATCACTGATATATTGGGTTTTGTTGGAAACCATACGGTTGGAAATATCCGGGTATTTAACGCAGAAAGTACCACCGAAACCACAGCAGGTTTCAGCTTCTTCCATCTCATTAAGCGTCAGATTATCAACTTTTGAGAGCAGCTTGCGTGGTTGCTGTTTGATGCCTAGCTGGCGCAGGCCTGAGCAGGAATCGTGATAGGTAATTGTGCCTTCGAACACTGCGTTGATCTGGTCAAAGCCGACTATATCCGTCAGAAATTGAGTGATCTCAAAGGCACGGGATTTCAGATCAACGGCGCGGGCTTTCCAAGGATCAGTATCATCAAATAGATCGACGTAATAGTGCAGCATGCCTATACAGGATCCAGATGGCCCGACAACATATTCATAGCCGTCGAATGCTTCAATTGTCTGGCGAGCAATCTCTTTAGTTGTTTCTTTATCACCTGAGTTGTAAGCAGGCTGGCCACAGCAGGTTTGTTTATCTGGAACTTCTACTGAGCAACCAGACATTTCCAGTAGTTTAACTGTGGCAAAAGCCACACTGGGGCGGAACATATCGGCAAGACAGGTGACAAACAGGCCTACCTTTGGGGTGTTTGTTTGATTCAACATCTTCGTCATCGCTATATGACGGCACCTAGGAGCAGTACAAGGAGATGGCGCCGTTTCTTATTGTAAGTATGTGCCAGGATCACATAGCTATTTGATAATGAAAAGATAGTTGAGGGTCTAGACAAAAGAAATGCTAAACTCATAACTGGTCTGACCAAGAATCGTGTTGGCTTATATGACGAAGCAAGACAGCAACCTGAGCAGCAAACTCAGTAACAAACTACAGCAGAAGATAACCTTTGGTGATTTTTGCCCCGGGCAGAAACTGCCCTCGCAAAGGGTTCTCTCGCAGGAGTACTCCCTTTCCCGTGAAACCGTCCGTGAGGCGATCCATGATCTTGAACTGAAAGGGCTGGTGGAAACCTATCATGGGGGTGGAACTCTATGCCGCAATCTTCTTGAATCCCATTTTGAGATGCCTCCGGAAGGACTGGGAGAAAATTTTGAATTTCAGGTGCAGGTTATGGAGATGCGTGCGGCTTTGGAAGGGGAGGCCGCCTATTATGCCGCGTTGCGTGCAACTGATGAGCAGTTAGAAAAAATTGGTCAGGAATATCGCGCAATGCAGGAGCGAAGCAGTGTTAACACTACGCTAGCTAAAGCAAAAGCAGACCTGCGTTTTCATATGATGATCGCAGAGGCCAGCCATAACCTTTTGGTAATCTCTTTCAGCCAGCTTTTTTATAACCGTTTCTTTAATGCTATCTATGGTGTTCTAGATCGTACTCTCAAAAAATTTGGTCGATATCCTGATGGAATCCGTGCCCAACATGCCCAAATTTATCAGGCCCTTTTAAATCGTGAGGCCACACTTGCCCGAAAGCTTGCAGCCGAGCATATCGATTACACTCGTAAGCAACTTGAAGATTCAGAATAAGCACAACGATTACGAAGTGGGTATTGGCAGCTATGCTTTATCAATATAGGAACTAGATAATTCTTGGTCAGACCAGTTGGTGTGTCTGACTTATATTCTTCTAAATCTCTGGGTAATGTCTTCAGACGGGATAGATGGTTAGTAGCGCTGCATATTTATCAGCATCACGGCTACCTTCTAATAATAAATACAGAGCCATTTTATAAGATCTGCTGGTGAGGGTAGAGGCTTATGTCAGATAACTACGTTAATGTAGGCAGCGTATCAGCGCGAACTATAGAAAGTGTCGATATTACCAATAAACGGGTTGGTTTGTTTGTAACCTGTTTGGTGAATACTATGCGGCCAACAGTTGGATTCGCCGCACTTGATCTGCTTGAACAAGCTGGGTGTAGTGTTGAAGTTCCAGAACATCAGTCGTGCTGCGGGCAGCCCGCTTTTAATTCAGGTGACGACGAAGGTACACGCCAAATCGCGTATGAAACCATTAAACAATTCGAAGAATTTGATTATGTAGTGATCCCCTCGGGTTCATGTGCGGGCATGATTATTAAAAATTTTGCCGACCTCTTTGAAGGTCAAAGCGAATGGCAGGCGCGTGCACAGGCACTGGCTGATAAGACCTATGAATTGCTTTCCTTCCTGGTGGATATTTGTAATTTTGTTCCACAAGGGGTGGAGCTTGAAGGTACATATACTTACCACGATAGCTGTTCTGGCTATCGTTCTTTGGGTGTCTATGAGCAGCCGCGGAAAATGCTCTCTGAAGTTTCCGGCTTAGAGCATAATCCCCTTCATGGCCATTCAGAATGTTGTGGTTTTGGTGGGACGTTCTGCGTCAAATACTCTGATATCTCCGATGCTATTGTGGAAGAGAAAATCGAAAATGTTCTCGACACTAAAGTGGATTACCTACTGGGTGGAGATATGGGTTGTTTGATGAATATGGCTGGAAAACTCAATCGGGAAGGTCATTCAGAGATCAAAGCCTTACATACGGCTGAAGTTTTGGCCGATATGGCAACCGAGATTCTGGGAGATGGTCATGCACGCAAATAAGCCAGAAAACTTCGAACAGAATGTCAGTGAAGCACTGTCACAACCTAATTTAAAGGCCGTTATACGTCGTACTACCGATAAGGCTGAGGCTAAGCGTGCTGAAGCAATTGCAAACTTTCCTGAGTTCGAGAACGCACGTATACAAGGGCAAAAGGTTAAAGACCATACCATCAAGTATATGGCGCATTACCTTGCCGAGTTTGAAAAAAATGCCAAAGCTCAAGGAGCTATCATTCACTGGGCGAGTGATGCGGAAGAAGCCTCACGCAAAGTGCTTGAGATTTGCCGCAAGCATGAAGCTAAACGTATAACACGCAGTAAGTCTATGCTGGGCGAAGAGATCGGGTTATCCCATGCGTTAGATAATGCGGATATTGATCGTGTTGAAACCGATCTCGCGGAACATATTATCCAGTTAGCCGGCGACCCTCCTTCCCATATCGTCTGGCCGGCTATGCATCGCAGTCGCGAGGATGTCATTAAACTGTTCCGCGAAAATCATAAAGACCCAACTTACTCAGAGGAAATTATTGAGCTGGTAAGAAGTGCTCGCCGTGATTTGCGTACCAAGTTTCTGACAGCGGATATTGGTATCAGTGGTTCGAATTTCCTGCTGGCAGACAGTGGATCAACCTGTACGGTTACCAATGAAGGTAATGCTGAACTCACGACAACCCCGCCGAAAGTGCATATTGTGACTGCTGGTATTGAGAAGCTTGTACCGTCGATGGCACATGCGGTTCCTTTGCTGCGTCTGCTGACCCGTTCAGCAACTGGTGGTGAGATTACCCAGTACATCACCTTTCATAATGGCCCGAAACGTCAGGGTGATGTGGATGGGCCAGAAGAGTACCATATTGTGCTAGTCGATAACGGCCGCACAAAAATGCTCTCTGAGGGTATGGAAGAGATGTTGCGTTGCATCCGCTGCGGCGCCTGTATGAACCACTGTGTTGTCTATAAACATATTGGTGGACATGCTTATGGTTCTGTTTATCCAGGCCCGATGGGATCGGTATTAACGCCTCATCTGAACAGTCTTAAGGTAGCAAACAAACAAACTCACGCCTGTACGTTAAATGGTCGTTGCGAAGAAGTTTGCCCGGTAAAAATTCCTCTGCCTAAATTATTAAGGTCCTTACGAGCGAAATCGTGGGAGAAGAAGTATGAGCCGCTTACCAATCGTTTCTTTTTAAAAGGGTTTGCTTTCATCGCTAAGCGCCCGGCACTGTTCCAGCTGTTCAGCAGTTGTGGAGTGATCTTTATGAGGTTGTTTAGCAAAAAGGGCTGGATTCGTTCTATGCCGATGACCAGTGGTTGGACCCGTAACCGTGATCTTATAGAACCGGGGACACAAACCTTTATGCAGCAATATAAAAAAATGAAGAAAGCTCAGAAGTGAGGCCGCAAAGATGATTGATAAAAATGAGCAAACGACCAGTCGCGATAAAATCTTTGATGCAATTTTGCGTGCAGCACCTACAGCAGAAGCTGATCTGAGCACTATTCAAGCAGAAGCTGCGGCTATTTTGACTGAGAGTACAAATGCGCGACCAGAGCTTCTGGCCGAAGATGCGGCTGAAGCATTGGTGCGTCGTGTCGAGAAAGGGTTGGTTATAGGGACCAGTTGTGAATGTATACCTTCTTTGGATCAGTTGCCTGAAACGGTAAAAGGTTTTCTGGGCAAGTATGATCTGCCCGCTGAATTAAAAGTTCAGGACAAGCCTTCTCTGCAATCGCTTGAGTGGGCAGATATCAATACCGATGTTGATATTCACAACGACAATACGGTTGGATTATGTTTTGCTGAGTACGGTGTAGCTGAAACGGGCTCTTTTGTGGTTCATTCCAGCGAAAGTATGCCGGTACTCTTAAATTTCTTACCGCTGTATTTGCTTGCGGTGGTGCCGAGATCCAAAATTCTGCATTACATGGATGACTATGCGGCAATAGCCAATGAAATAGCCGCTCAAGGTACAACTCCCAGGAATATGTGCCTGATTTCAGGTGCCAGCGGTACAACCGATATTGAAGGCGTTCTGGTGCAAGGGGCGCATGGCCCTGAAGTTTTGCACTTAATTATTGTTGACGACCAATGACTATCGAAAAATAACCGCTCGGAGTAGAGGTTATTTGATGTCTATTCCTGCTTAGGATGAAGATTGGAAAAAGCGCTCTAACTAAGAGCGCTTTTTTTATTTTAGATCTGAAACTGTTGTACCTGGCCTTTCAAGTCCCTTGCCAGAGCTGCAAGTTTCTCACTGCTTTCAGCAGTTTGAACCGCTCCTCCCTGAGTTTGTTCTGCTATTGTGGATATGTTGCTCAGATTACTGCTCATCTCTTCAGCTACCTGGCTTTGCTGCTGCACCACAGAAGCGACAACAGTGTTCATTTCCATGATCTGCTGCACGTTTAACACTATGTCATTAAGATGTTGTCCTGCAGCTGCAGCGCGTTCTACACAGCTCTGTGCTTCGCTGTGGCTTTCGTTCATCATACCAACTGCGCCTTGGCAGGCCTTTTTAAGTCGATCATTCAACTTATGAATCTGGTCTGTTGATTCAGATGTACGTTTTGCTAGGACTCGTACCTCATCTGCGACGACCGCAAACCCTCTACCTTGTTCGCCGGCTCTTGCTGCTTCGATAGCCGCATTTAAAGCAAGTAGGTTGGTTTGATCAGAAATATCACGGATGATACTAAGGAAGCTTTCCACTTGAAGGGTATCTTCTTCAAGCTGAGTGATAACGCTCGCTTGTGATTGAACCTGATGTGCCAATCCATTGATCGCATCAATTGTATTTTGAACAATTTCATCACCCAAACGAGCTGTGCTCTCTGCCTTAATAGTTATATCTGCAGTTTGTTGCGCATTTTGTGCTACATCTTGTGCTGTCGCGGACATCTCTTGCATGGCGGCAGCCAACATTTGCGTTTCACCATGTTGCTGTCTCACACCTGTTGATGTTTGCTCTGTTGTTGTAGCCATGATCTCTGCAGACGTCAGAATATGCTCACTGGAATGCTTCAGTTTCTGAATCAACTCCAATTGTACATCTAAGGTTCGGTTTATCTCTTTGCTTACCTCTCCAAGCTCATCACTGCCTTTGACTTCTATTCTGGCGACCAGGTTTCCGGCAGCTACTTTTTTCATCACATCACCCATATGTGCCAAAGGAGCAGTGATGGAACGTACAATCAGCATCGCAAACCAAATCACAATTGGAATGCAAATAGCTAAGAATAAGCCTGATTCTGAAATCTTTTCGTAAAATAAAGCTTCAATATCGTCAACGTAAATTCCCGTACCAATAACCCAGCCCCAGGGCTCAAACAGTTTAAATGAAGAAAGTTTTTCCAGAGGAGTAGATTCTCCTGGTTTTGGCCAATGGTAGGTTTGGTATCCAGATTGGTTTTGTCGAGCACTGGTAGCAATATCTAAGAACAGTTGCTTGCCATTGCTATCCTTAAAACCGGAGAGGTCTTTGTTATCGAGTTCGGGCTTGATTGGATGCATGATCATTCGGGCATCAAGATCATTTACCCAGACGTAATTGTTGCCGTCATAGCGCATCTCTCTGAGAGTATCTAAAGATCGCTCTTGTGCTTCAAGCGATGAGATATAGCCGGCCTTATACTTGTTGTAATAGCCTTGCATTATTGAGTGAGCCACAGCGACCACATTGTCTGATTGCCGTTGCCTTTCGAGTGAGAGTCCTTGGCGATATTCCCAAAGGTCATAGGCTTTCATTGATACACCCAGGCTCAGGAGCATCAGAATTATTGTTGCCAACTTGTGAGTGACAGACATCTTGTTAACAATCATTTTGGCCTAGTCCTTTTGATCATTTTTTATTCTTTTTAAATTTGACCAGATAATACTTGAGCAAAATGATAGGAAAATCGTTTTTTAGTACGGGAAGTTACTTAGTGGTTCTACGTACTAAAGTTGGATTTAGGAGGAGGTCTTGAAACTATTTTTGTCTCGAGAGGGGGAAGATTTACCTAAGGTTAACCCGTGAATGGTTCTACTATGCCTCCCTCGAACTGAGATTGATATCGTATATCCTTTCTAGTGTTACCTTACTCTCGAAGATACTGTTCCCAAACAGGCAGGGATGTAAGAGTTTATCTATGGCAGTGTTTGGCGTCAGTGATTGAAACTTAATTGCCTATAGAACAGTAGTTGCAACTATATTTATTAAATAATCTTTGTATGCAACTAAGCCTTCTCCTTGAGCTGTATTTACCATCCCCTTCACAACAGATTACTAACATATTGACGTGCAATGCTTTTGGACTAATTTTTAATTCGTTCTATAGTGGTAGTAAGTGCTTATGTTTCAAGTTGAAATCGGAGCATTTGGGATTTTAGATTTATCTGGGCAGACAATCACATAGATACTCCCATCAGAGGCAATATGCGATTTGAGATTGAGACGTTAGATCATATTGTGCTTGTTACTCAGGATATTGAACGCAGTCTGAAGTTCTACGTGGATGTGCTTGGTTGTGAGTTAATCAGAAAAGTCACTCAACCCGAGTTATATCAATTGAAGGCGGGAGATTCCCTGATTGATTTGAAACCTGGGGATTACAAGCCCGGTGATAATAATTTGGATCACTTCTGCCTGCGTATAAAGCCTTTTGAACCAGACGTTCTCTTACCTTATCTGGAAAGTGTTGGGGTTCCGTACGGTAAGGTTGAGCAGCGAAATGGAGCAAAAGGGTTTGGTCTTTCGGTTTATATCGAAGACCCAGATGGGAACTGTATTGAACTGAAAGCAACCTAGTGCTTGTCGCAGATCATAACTGCGAATTGTATAATCGATAATAATTAGTTCTAAAGTACTAATTCATAATAAATAATTACAAAGAGCGTATCTAAGAAGAGTGGAGTGCAATTAATGGGCAACATGTCGCTGAAACAGAAGGTGCTTCTGTTAACACTTATCCCTCTCATCGCCGTACTCGGTGTTGTTTTGTTGATAACTAACATGCAACTACGAGATATGGGGGAGAAGAAAATAGATCAGCTGCGAACGGAACTCATGGCGAGTAAGCAGGAAGCCTTGAAGAGCTATGTCGACTTGGCTATTTCATCAGTACAGCATATTGCTGATGATACGACTCTTGACTCGCAAGAAGCTCAGGATCAAGCCCTAGAAGTGCTGACAGCCCTAACCTACGGCAAAAAAGGTGACGGCTATATTTTCGTTTACACCTTTGATGGTGTGAATATGGCGACTCGGCCAAAACCCCAGTTAAAAGGCAAAAACCTTATCGATTTAAAGGATAAAAATGGCGTTCTTATCGTTAAGGATCTGATTGATGCTGCGAAAAATGGGGGAGGGTATGTCAAGTACATCTGGGCTAAACCTTCGAAGAAGATGGATGTTGATAAGTTAAGCTTTGCCCGAAGCATCGAAAAGTGGCAGTGGATGGTGGGTACAGGCTTCTATATCGATGACATCGATGACCAGATAGCCGAAGCAAATCAGGCTCTTGATGAAGAAACCACAAATACCATGATGTTCATTATCCTGGTAGGTGGTGGATTTGTACTTGTCTTCGGCCTACTGGCAGCCATGTTTGCTAATGGCATTGCCAATCCACTAGCAGCTGCTGCCGCAGCGTTAAGGGATATTGGTGAGGGTGAAGGTGATCTGAGTAAACGACTGGATACTAATGCCAAAGGTGAAGTAGGCGAGTTAGCTAAGGGCTTTAATGCTTTCGCTGCCAAAATACAGAGCCTCATAGTTGAAGTTAAAAGTGCAATCGAGGATCTCTCCAGCGCAACCAACAGAATGACAGGTGTTGTTGACAACACTCGTTTAGAAGTTGATGAACAGCGGCGTGAAACTGAACAGGTTGCGGCTGCTATTCATGAAATGGCTGCAGCAGTTCAGGAAGTCTCGACAAATGCTACCAATGCCTCGCACTCTGCCCAGTCTGCAGATGAAGCTGCTATAGGTGGGCAGAATGTAGTAAACGAGACAATTGGTTCTATTCAATCGTTACAAGCGGGTGTAAATACCGCGTCTGATGTAATTGCTCAGCTGGATAAAGACTCTGAGCATATTGGTACTGTCGTTAATGTTATCAAGGAGATTGCAGATCAGACTAACCTACTGGCTTTGAATGCTGCGATTGAGGCTGCCCGAGCAGGTGAGCAGGGCCGTGGTTTCTCAGTAGTTGCGGATGAGGTGCGTACACTGGCGAATCGTACTCAGCAGAGTACTGATGAGATTCAGACTATGATTGAGAAGCTGCAGACAGGTGCTCGTCAGGCGGTACAAGAGATGGAGCGTAGCCGTGAGCAGACTGATCAAACTGTTGAAAAAGCAGGGAACACGGGTGAGCAGTTGAATATTATCACTTCGTCCGTGAGTGAAATCAGTGGCATGAGTACACAAATTGCAACAGCTGCAGAGGAGCAAACTTCTGTGGCCGATGAGCTGAGTCGCAGTGTGCAACATATTGCAGATATCTCTGAGAGGGCCAGTGGTAATGCGGACCAGTTAGCCTCTACAACAACAGAGATGGCACAGCTGGAGCAGAGGCTTAACGCACTTGTTAACCAGTTTAAAACTTGATCCTGTATCGGGGGGCAGATTTAGAATCTGTTCCCCGAATTCTTTCACTGTATTGCCGCTGAGAACTTAAGAGTTTCCGGTGCTAGGCACTGTGTGTCGCTACAGGCCTGAAAGGTAAAGCTAAGTAGCTCATCAAGCACCTTTTTACTCTGTTTAGCTTGGATGTGGATATCAAACTCGCCAGTAAAGAGGTTGATATCCTGAGAAGCGAAAGAGAGCGCTAAGCTTTCCGCTTTAGGGTAACTTACCTTCTCTACCCATTCTGCGCTTACACTACTTCCAATAAGCTTTTTATGTCCCGGTTTTTCGGCATTAATATGCCAGCCGGGTGCTAATTGAATCTTCAGAATATAACCTGTGCCGGTGGATGTTAGCTCAGCTTTTAGGGCCCCCTGCGCAGCGTATTGAACTCTGTTTAGATAGCTTGAATTTTGCCCGAAAGCTTTTAGCAAGTAGCTATATTGCATCGGGTTACGAGAAACATTACCACTGTTAGCCTGTAACATCCTCTGGGCTGTGGTCAGGTAACGTTGATTCGGTTGCCTTTTTGCCAACAGTAATAGTGCCTCGTATGCGATTGATTCGCCGCTGGCAATCGCATTGTCACCGCGACTTCTTGCACGAACTGGCAGTAAGGTGTCCGCTCTGGAGAGGTACATGATTTCATTTTGCTCATCCCAGAAAAGTTTTAACATATCATCTGTCAGAATCTGAGCCCGCTTTAACCACTCCTGGTTTCCTGTGGAATCATACAGACTGATGTTGGCTACAGCGAAATAGGCATAATCCTCTAAGTTGGCCGGCTGGCCATCAATATTATCAAGCCTGTCCCTGAGTAAACCTGATGAGCCAAAGTGCTGCTGCCACAGGGTATCAGAAGCATTGATTGCAGCTTGTAGGTAATGGACCTCCCCTAGAGTTGAACCTGCTTCGGCAAGGGCGCGAATCATCATGCCGTTCCATGCCGTGATAACTTTGTTATCCAAATGTGGGTGAGGACGGAGCTGGCGGGCAGCTAGTAACTTTTGGTTAATACTGTTCAGCTGCTTGAAAAAATCATTGACTTTGTAACCTTGAGAAACAATAACTTCCGGAAGGGAGTTGGGCAGGTAAAGAATGTTTTTCCCATCAAAGTTGCTGCCATTTTCAAGGCCATACAGAGCAAAAGCCAGTTGGAATTCTTGATCTGATAAGGCCTCTTTCAGTTCAGCTTCATTCCAAAGGAAAAAACGCCCCTCTTCACCTTCGCTATCAGCGTCGGTTGCCGAGTAGAAAAGTCCCTGTTTATTACGCATCTCGCGTAACACATATTCGAGTGTGTTTTGAGCAGTCCGTTCAAATAAAGGATTGCCGCTAATCTCATAGGCTTGTAGATAAATGCGCGACAGTTGTGCTTGGTTGTAGAGCATCTTTTCAAAGTGTGGAATTAACCATTCAGGATCGATTGCATAGCGATGAAATCCTCCCCCAACTTGATCATAGATTCCCCCTTGATGTATCGCTTCAAGGGTATGGTTTAAGGTTTCTAACAGAGCTTGATCCTGAGTTCGGATGGCTTGGTCGAACAGCAGGAATAGGGCTGGCTCATTGGGAAATTTAGGTGCGGTACCAAAGCCTCCTTGCAACTCATCAGCCAATTCCAACCATTGTTCAGTGGCCGCTGCGAGAGTTTCATAACTAACACTATTGCTCTCGCTTTTATTTGTAGAACTGATTCTTTTTATTGCAGAAAGTGTATTAGATGCATCAACCCTGATTTCAGTCTGTTCTTCGTGCCAAAGTTTTTTAATTCGTTGTAGTAGTTGAAGAAACTGTTTGGGAGGAAAGTAAGTCCCAGCAAAAAATGGCTCTGCTTCAGGGGTATTGAATGCATTTAAGGGCCAACCGGTTTGACCGCTGATCATGGCTGCTGCAAGCATATATGTTTCATCGATATCGGGGAGCTGCTCACGGTCTACTTTAATGCTGATGAAGTGCTCATTAAGAAATGCTGCTATCTCCAGATCCTCAAAACTCTCTTCCTCCATTACATGGCACCAGTGGCAGGTTGAGTAGCCAATAGACAGAAAAATAGGCTTATTTTTCTGTTTTGCTTTATCTAGCGCCTCTTTAGACCAGCTATACCAATTAACCGGGTTATGGGCATGCTGTTGCAAGTAGGGAGAGGACTCAAGTAACAGACGATTAGTAAAGCGCGGTCCGCCAGATTCTGTCAGATGTTTTGTTCTTGGTTGGTAGGTTAAACTTTTGTTATCTAAAACCAATTGCAGTTGATGTTGTAGTGCTGGTGGAATTAGCTTTATCTCATTTGCCTTACCCGTGATAGGTATCCCCAGGGTTGCTATTAGTGCAAGGGGGATAAAGAATGTCCATTTACCTTTATGCATTACAAACGATCCGCTTATGATGATTACTCGTATTGGAGCCTTGGATAAGGAGAAGGTTCACTAAGATGGCAAAACCTAATAAGAAGGGGCCTTTGAGAACCGTTGATGTTTATTGTAGTCGCTGCAAGACCCATCTGTTTAAGTACAGAAAGGGCGGCAAAGGCTCATTGGTGAAGTGCTTTAAGGAGCGTATCAACGAAGACTACACTGAGCAGCCATGTATCTGCCCCGGTTGTGGCGGTGAGTTTGCGCGAGATGTTTTGGTTCGAGGTACGCCTGCCTACAAAATCATTGGAGGCAAGGCGTACGCTAAGTGACTAGCTAGCCATTCTTTATTTTATATCAGCAACACTCTCATCATTTGTGTTTGTTTCTTTTCTCTTCCTAGCTAGGTTTGGGGCCAGGCAGAGGACCTCTCCACTAAGATAGTAGTGTGAAATTGCTTGAGGCAGAGTTTCACCGGATTGTAGTGATCCAGGATTCTTTACTTTGGTTACTGTCAAATGATCAGCCTGGTAAGCAGCGCCACGACAAAGTTCTCTCGCTCTATGGTGCCACATAGTTTCAACATCCTGCTTCGTATCGAATTGATTACCGGTGTACTGCAAAGAGAAGTTATCCGGGGTGATCATATTCGATCGGTATCCAGAGTTGCCGTCAAAGGCGTGATAGCTGCTATCACAGCCATTTAAGGCTGTGCTGAAAAGTAATATCAATGATGTTCTTTGAATAAACATTTCAGCCTCCTGAATCTTTGGATTTGATAAGAACAGGATAAAATGCTTAGCTATACCAATACAGATTTAGATTGGTGTTATTGTTGCGGTACAGTTTTATTGATTACCTATCTGTGCTGTTAAATAAACCTTAAACTGTACTTGTTTGATGTGACTGTGATGGCTTTTTGTTATGAAACTGTATGAGCAGCTTGTTGAAGAATTAGTTAGCAGGATAAATCAGGGCTATTACCAGCCAGGAAAAAAACTTCCCTCCATACGTTCTTTGAGTAAAGAAAGAGGGGTCAGTATTTCTACTGTACAAGAGGCTTATATCCGGCTGGAAGAGGGTGGCTTTGCAGAGGTAAGGCCAAAATCAGGCTACTATGTGAAGGGAAGAAGTGCTGCACCTCAGTTACCGGAGGTAAGTCGTCCGGCACAACGTCCTCTCGAAGTATCCCATTGGGAACAGGTATATAACCTACTGCATGCAGAGAAAGAACCTGGCCATGTCGCATTGGGTACTGCTCTACCAGAGATAAACTCATCAACTTTGAAGCCATTGCTGAAATCATTATCTCAAGCTGCTCGAAATGGTACCGAAAACTTTCTTAACTACTGCGGCATGGGCGGCTCCCCAAATTTACGTAAACAGATTGCTCGTTTGGCAGTGGACTATGGTTGTAACTTGCATCCGGACGAGATCATTATCACGTCTGGTTGTCAGGAGGCGCTTGTGTGTAGCTTTCGAGCGGTGACTAATCCTGGAGATATTGTCGCAACTGATTCACCCAGTTTTTATGGTTCTACTCAGGCAATTAAAGCACTTGGTTTGAAAGCACTGGAAATTCCTACCCATCCTGAGACGGGTATTAGTTTGGAAGCTTTGGAGTTGGCTTTGGATCAGTGGCCGATTCAAGCAATTCAAGTTACACCAACCTGTAATAACCCCCTGGGTTATACCATGCCTGAAGAGCGGCGGAAGGGATTGCTACGTCTGGCTCAACAGTACGATATTCCAATCATAGAAGATGATATCTATGGCGATCTGTATTTTCGTTCTCCTCGACCTAAAGCTATCCGTGCTTTTGATCAGGAGGGACGGGTTCTGCTCTGCTCTTCATTCTCGAAAACAATTGCACCAGGTTTACGTTTGGGGTGGGTAGCTCCTGGGCAATGTACAGAGAGGGTATTACATAAAAAGTTTGTCTCAACGGTGAGTAGTCCCCTGATCCAGCAGGAAGCCGTCGCTGAATTTATTGCAAATGGTTATTACGAGCGTCATCTGCGCAAAATGCGTCTGCAGTACCAGCAATCACGGGATCTTATGATTGAATGGATTGAGAGCTATTTTCCAGAAGGTACACGTATTAGTTTTCCTGAAGGTGGTTATATGCTCTGGGTCGAATTACCGATGGCGATGGATACAGTACTGTTAAATCAAAGGCTTGCAGATAAGCAGGTTAGTATTGCGCCAGGGGTTATCTTCTCTGCTTCGGGCAAATACCGAAACTTTATGCGTCTTAACTATGCTGGGAAAATGGATGAAGATACTCACAATGCTGTCCGAGTACTTGCTGATGAAATCCGTAGTTTCGCAGAGGAAATATAGTTGTCTTCTGAAATGACTTTTTGCTTCAGAAGCTAGGCTTTTTGCCGATTAAAAAATACTCATATTCAGGAAATTATTGGAGTGATCTGAATGGAAATGCAGTGGCAACGTTTGTTGACTACAAAACGCTATGGACATGCGGAAGTTACCGAAGATGAGATAGGTCGTAGTCATTTCCACAAGGATCAGGATCGAATAATCTTTTCCAGTGCCTTTCGGCGCTTGGGTCGAAAAACACAAGTTCACCCCATGTCCCTCAATGATCATATCCATACCCGTCTTACTCACTCCATTGAGGTTGGTAGTTTGGGGCGAAGCCTGGGAATTCGAGTTGGTGAACAGATTCAGGACCAACTACCTGATTGGGCAACCTCATACGATATCGGCATGATCGTCCAGTCAGCTTGTCTAGCACATGATATTGGTAACCCACCGTTTGGGCATGCAGGTGAATATGCGATCCGTGATTGGTTTAAACGCCAGTCTGACAGCAAACTTTTGAAAGGTCTGACCGATGAACAACGCCTGGATCTGATGACCTTCGAAGGTAACGCGCAAGGTTTCAGAGTGGTTACCCGAATTGAAAACCATCTATTTGATGGTGGCCTTCGTCTAACTTATCCAACACTTGGGGCGTTATTAAAATATCCATGGAGCGCTGAATTTGCCGGAAAGAAAGGCAAGTTCAGTGCGTACCAGACTGAGCTGGAGATCCTTAATAAGCTTGGCCGTGAGCTTGGGCTAGTGCCTAAAGGTGAGAATCGTTGGTGTCGCCACCCACTTACCTACCTGATGGAAGCAGCGGATGATATCTGTTATGCCATTCTTGATCTGGAAGATGCTATCGAGCTAAATATTCTTAGCTTTGAAGAGATTAAACCGATTCTGCTAAAGCTTTGTGGTGACACCTCATTTGAAGATGATATTTTTACTTCCCAAGCTTCTGCACGTCGTAAGATCTCTGCACTTCGTGGTAAAGCTATGGAACATATGGTGGGCTCAGCTGTTCAAGCCTATATGGATAATCAACACCTGATCATGCAAGGAGAGTACTCCGGTGAACTATTAAGTGACGGTGATCCAGGTGTACGTGATGGATTGCGTGAGGCGAAAAAGTTAGCACGTGAAAGGGTATTTCCCGATACTCGTAAAACTGAGTTGGAAGTCGGGGCCTACACCACTTTGGGTGTGCTATTAGAGGCGTTCTGCCATGCAGTATATGATAACCATCACCTGAAAGGGGAAGGGTTAAGTTACCGTAGCGAAAGGATTATCAGCCTAATGGGTATCCATGCTCCAAGACCCGAATTGCCCCTCTATAAAGCTTATATGCGTGCCTTAGATTTTATTAGCGGTATGACGGATAACTATGCTGCGTATCTTGCGCGTCAGATTGGTGGTTTAAGCTAGTTCCCATCAGCAGCCCGAACTACTCTATAATAGCCTTTTGCCAATTTAGATTAGGGTTGTATTCGTGGCTTCTTTAAAAGATCAATTAAGCGGTCTGGTTTATTCAACGGAAAAAGGGCAGCTTTGCCCAGGCTGTGGTGAAGCAGTTGATGCTTGTGTTTGTGATGAGCTAAGTGATCAGCAACGTCTTGATTCTCTCGATGGTGTAGTAAGAATTCGCCGTGAAACCTCAGGGCGCAAGGGTAAAGGTGTTACCACGATTAGCGGGATTCCTTTGCCTGAGAAAGAATTGAAGGTGTTGGCTAAGAAACTGAAGAAAACCTGTGGCACCGGCGGAGCACTTAAAGAAGGTATTGTTGAAATCCAAGGTGATCACCGGGAAAAACTGAAAGCCGTTCTTGAGAAAGAGGGCTTTACTGTAAAACTGGCAGGCGGTTGATATGCCGAAGAAAAAAACTTGTACCCGTTGTATGGTATTACGCTTAGCGCTAGTGTTTATGGCTGTGGTTGTACTATTTATGTTGAATGGGCTAAGCGGTTTCTTCTCTTGATGAAGAGTCCTGATTTAGGATCTACACTTAAACTTGGTCACAATCTAAATACCCAAGGATGAGCCAGAGTATCGATTATGAAAAAAAGCATTCTGCTCGCAGCATTAATCAGCTCACTGAGTTTAAGTTCTCACGCAGAAATCTACCATTATGTAGATGACTCTGGAAAAAAAATCTTTGTCGATAGCCTCTCCAGAGTTCCACACAAGTACTGGGATCAGTTAAAGAACCAAAACAAGACTGATTTCAGCTTATCGCCTCACGAACAGGCTAAAAAGAACCTGTTGCAAAGTATTAATAATGTATCTATCGAGCAGCGCCAAACCAAGCGTGATGTTCTTGATGCAATGGCTATCTATGAAGCCCCGCTGCGTAAGATTCAAGGCAAGCCTGTAGTTCAGGTAAAATTCCGCGATGGTACTATACTCAGAACGCTCAATCTTCTATTGGATGTGGGTTATCCGGCTTTGCTGTTAAGGGAAAGCCAAGCTTCTCTTTTCAGTGCTAAACCGGGCAAATTAAATCATTTGCAACTATCTGATCAGGTCGTGAGAACTCGCCCTCTGAATATCACTAAGGTCGAGTTTGGGCCGTACTCTTATGACCTCAGAAATTTCTATCTGGTAGAAGATTCATTGATCCCAGGTGGGGTTGATGGCGTGTTAGGAAAACCAATCGTGTCAGGCATTCGTTTCAAGGAAGATGCCGGAGCTAATAAATTGATTTTTGAACCAGAACATTATGCTTCCCTGCAGACAGAGCTAGATGAGATCGAGCAGTTGATTGAGAAACAAAAGGCTGTGGAAGAGGAAGTAAAGAATGCTGAAAATCTGGAAGGCCGCGATATTCAGTTGATTGAAAATGCATCGGCAAAAGATATAGAACCGGTAGCAAGTGGCGCCAATGCGAGTGCTAAAAAATAATCAGCTTTCTAAACTAAAATGGATTTAACTTGGATTGCTAGCTATGCACAAACCTTTATTTGTTAGTCTCATTCTTTCTGGAGTCATACTCTTTCCAACCCCTGCGGAAGCCAGGATTTACGAGTATGTTGATGATCGAGGCAAAAAAGTATTTGTGGATCGCTTGTCCAAAGTGCCAGCTAAATACCGTGATCAGCTGCAAACGAGAAAGGAACAGGCTGAACTACTCGATCCTGAAGACCTTGAATCACTGAAAAAGGAGCGGGATCTTAAACAGCTTAAGCTCAAACTTACCCACCAGAGAAGGTCTTTACAGGACCAGATGAGAAGGTTTATAACGCCAGTCGAGCTGAAATATAACCGCATCACTGTGCCGGTAAAAGTTGTTTATGGTGCTCGTATGGCGAATCTTAATTTAATTCTCGATACGGGGGCTTCATCGACTGTCATTCATGCAGATGCAATTAAGTCTTTAGGAGCACAGCTTAGTTCAGGTGGTTATGCCAGAGTTGCGGATGGCAGAGCTGTTGAGATCAAGCAAACGACCTTTTCCAAGGTCGAAATCGGTCCCTACAAATACAATAATGTACGTTCTGCTGTGATCGATTATCAAAATACCCCAATCGGTAATCATGGGCTATTGGGTATGGATTTTTTGCTCGGGGCCCGTTATGAACTTGATCGGACCAATCGACAAATCATATGGGATCCAGCCCAGTATCAGCGACTTCAGGAAAGACTTCTCGCCCTTGATGAGTTGGAGCAGCAACTGGATAACCCAGTAGCCACTCCGTCACCTTAAAGTTCGGGCCCTATATGTAGTGACCTCAAAGAGCGTCTCTTAAATAAGATTAGAAGTATCGTTCAACGGTCAGTTGCAGATGATCATCCTGCTTGATGTTGTAGCTTAGGTCGGCCTGATCATCAGCACTGAAGAATCGACCATCAACGCTGACCTTCCAGTTATCACCATAACGGCGGCTGGCTTCTACGATAAGGCTTTGGCTATCGTAATCCAGATCATGGCTGATACCTGCCAGCATCTCAGTACTTTCCGCATCATTCAGGGTCATTCGTGCTCCCATAAACAGGTCGTTCTGGATCGCGGCATCAGCATCTTTACCACGTTCATCCCAACCATATTCCAGCAGTACGCCTATATCTGCTGCGCTTTCATTAATGCCATAGAAGGTGTATTCAAAACCAGCCTGAGCAGCCCAGTAGTTTTCGCTGCTGGTATCACGGTGGATAGTTTCGAACTTCCAGAGCCAGCTATCGATAGTGGCCTGTAGATCAAAGCCGATCTGGTCCATCTGTTCATAGTAGGGAACAAGCACCAGATTGCCGTTGTCATTTTGTACCTGTAACTTCGGATCACGGTTGGTACCGTGGAACCAATATGCCCCTAGGTCAAAATCACCAATGGTATGGCTCCAGCGGATCGCTGTATCGATATGATTTTCTTTAGCCCCAGATTCATATTCGGCACGATCAGTATCAACTACCAGACCTGCACGCAAACGTCCTTCTTCTCCTGCGAAGGTTCGTTCACGAAAACCGGGTAACAGATAAAGGTCAACAATACCCCAGTCTCGAACCAGGGAGAGGTTGATCATTTGCTGCCCAAGTTTGTCTTCACCGTCAAAATCTTCAACGCTATCGGTCTGATTGATTACATCAACCAGGTGCTGAAATTCAGTCACACCCCAGAACACCTTGCGTAGGCCTGTGCGTAATTCCCAATCATCAGCTACATGAACCCAGCTTAGTTCGCGGATATCCATATGGGTACGTTCACTGTCGTTCTCGTCTAAACGCAAGAAAGGAGTGACGGTGATACTGTCTAGACCGTCGTTCCATTCCCAGTAGAACTCGGGTTCTGCCGCAAAGGATAGGTTGGTATCGTAGTCCTGACCGGGGAACTGTGCATCTTGGGTAAAATAACGCAGGTCGGCACTGATCTTTCCGGACATTTCATAATAGGTTTCTGCCTGAGCAGGCAGGGCTGTAATCAGCCCTGCTGCCAGAATAGCCTGTGTCAGCTTCTTGCCCATCTTAACGCGCTCGTTTCAGGGTGTTTTTGTTGAAGTCTTTATCGGTCAAACCGGTTTTGAAAGTGTAGGAACCATATGTCAGGTCGGTACTTTTACCAGTCTGGTGGTTCACCATCTTCATCATATCCGGGCGCCAGTGTTTACCTTCATACTCTTTGTATTCGTGGTAAGTCAGGGTCTTCAATGGTGAGTTTTTACGGTCATAGAAGTCTATCTTCCACGGGCGATACTCAGCCTGGTCAAGCCATACAACACGACGGGTATAACCGGAGTTTTTATCGACAGGGTACTGTTCAACTACGTAGCAGGTGCCACCTTCACAGGCTTCATCTTTGATGAATTTGTAGGTGTACTTTTCTACCTCGAAAGATGACAGGTCTTCGTAGGCAAACTCTGAACCCATAAATGGACCGGACTTGTTACGTGATGCGATACGCTTCACACGCTTTAGAGCAGGTAGGTATAGCCACTGATCATCGGCACCAACAGCATGAGAAAAGCTCAAAAATGCTGTGCCTTTCACATCACGAGGTTTATCGAAAACTGACAGGCTCTTATCACCGTCATTATCAATTTCCAGAGACTTCATGCGGATCTCACGAACACTCTCCTGACCCTGCTTATTACGCAGAATCATATTCATCTGAGCCTGCATATCCTGCCAGCCCAGATCACTTGCTTTTGCTTCTTCTGCAATACGCAGACCTTTCTCTTCAGCTGTTTCGGCTGCAGCAATAGCAGGTGTTGCGATCAGACCTGCGATCAGGAACGATTTAAGCGGGTTGGTTAACAGAGTCATTATTGTCTCCTTCAGTAGTTTTACCGTCAGCGGTTGTAGCAGATGTTTCACGGTCTTTTGAGTGTGTATCGCTGTCGTTGGAATTAGTGTCTTCAGTTGTTTCAGTGGCTTTACTTTTATCCAGTTTCATCAGCAGTGGCGGCAGGAACAGGAAGTCCACAATCAAGGCAATCAGAATAGTCAGGCCGGTCAACAGGCCCATATCTGCATTCAGTTTGAAGGAGGACTGCGCCAGTACCATAAAGCCAGCAACCAGAACAAAGGTGGTGATCCAGAGGGCACGGCCTACACTTCCGAAGGCATAACGTACTGCCTCATGGGTACCTTTATTGCGGTCACGGCGTGCATGCAGGTATTTGCTCAGGAAGTGAACGGTGTCATCCACCACTATACCCAGAGTCATACCAGCCACGACAGATAGTGCCAGGCCGATCTGTCCATCAATCAGGAACCACACACCAAAGCCCATCGCTGCTGGTGCCAGGTTAGGAATCAGGCTGATAAAGCCGAATTTAACCGAGCGTAGAGCAAAGCCAAGCAGAATTGAGATCAATATCAGTGCAAGACTTGTACCCAACAGCATGCTGTAGATATTTCGCTGGCCGATATGAGCAAACATCAGGTTTGGACTGGCGATCGATACTTCGTACTGTGGAGCATTTTCGGCAAACCAGTTGTAGATACGGCTTTCAATTTCAATCTGCTGTGTACTTGTCAGATTCTGGAATGTTGCAACAACACGGGTTGAGGATTTATCCACGTTCAACTGGTTGTTCAGGTCCAGACCATACGGCAAAGACATCTCATACAGCAGCAGATACTGTGCTGACAGTTCACGATCCGTTGGCAGCTTATAGTAAGCAGGATCATCACTGTGCATGTTCTTGTTCAGGCGTTTGATCGTATCGCTCAGGGTGTTTACGTGATCTGTCTCAGGCTGAGCGCGTAACCAGTCACTCAGATCACCTACTGTTTTCAGGAATTTAGGTGCGTTAATACCACTGGCTTCACCACTGTCGATGGAGATCTCCATGGTCGACATACCTGACAGGTTGTCCTGCATATAGTCGGTGGCCTGACGGAATGGAACGGTCTCATCGAAGTACTTAACGAAGTCATCGTTCAGTTTGTTCATTGGCACCAGAAGAACGATGGCAGCCATAATCACAGCCATAGTCGGGAACAGTACACGACGTTTGCTCACTACGAAGTCAGCCAACTTGTGCATGGTATCGCTTTCGCCTTCTTCGATCTGAGCGACTTTCACCGGTAGTAATCTCAACATTGCCGGGAATACAGTGACAGAGAAGACAAAGGCTAACATCACACCTACTGCAACCATGTTACCCAGATCGTGGAATGGTGGTGAATCGGAGAAGTTCAGACTCAGGAAGCCGATAGCAGTAGTCGCGCTGGTCAGGAAGATCGGCTGGAAGTTGATCTTCAAGCTGTCTTCAATCGCTTTACGTTTTTCCACGCCATGGCGCATCTCATAGAACATCGTTGTCATGATATGAACACAGTCGGCAACCGCCAGCGTCAGTACCATGATCGGCGTACTTGCTGATGGTCCGGTAAGGAATAATCCTGCCCAGCCTGCCAGGCCCATAGTACCGGCAATAGAGAAACCGATAATAATTACAGTGGCAAAGGTACCGCTGAAAGTACGTAGCAGCAGGATCATACCTAGAATAACAACACCAAACATGATTGGAACCAGTGTTGCATTGTCGTTTAGGGATGATTCGGCAAAGCTGTTGTTCATCATAACCATACCGGAGAGATGAACTTTCAGATCAGGGTTTGCAGCAACAAAGTTGTCGCGCATCTCACGAACTTTGGATACAACCTCTGGCACTTCCACTACAGGGTTTTCGCCCGGTAGCTGAACCGTTACGTTTACAACGGTAACGTGGCCTTTTTCGGAAATCAGCTTATGCAGCATCAGTGGTTCATTAACTGCGATCTCCTTCAGGCGAGGCATATCTGCTTCGCTGATTGCTTCCGGGTCTAAGACCAGATCTTCAACGATCATGTCATCTTCTTCAGACCAGGTATGCTGGAAGTTTGTAACGGAATCTACACGGGTAGAGTAGGGCACCTGCCAGGATTCATTGGTCAGCTCATAGATTGCCGCCAAAGTACTTGGCTTAAATACCTCACCATCATCCGGGGAGATGATAAAAGCGACGTTGTCACTCTTACTGTAGATTTTTTGCATCGATTCGAATGCTGTCAGCTGAGGGTTTTCCTCACCAAAGAACACTCGATAATCACTCTTGAAAACCAGGTTTTTAGCGCCGGATGCAGCACCAAATACCAACAGCACAGAGAGCAGAATCACCCATACTGGATGATCTAGCACAAATCGGAAAAGGCGATCTCTCATTTTCCTACTCCAGGGGCCCCTATGGGGTGTTAGGTTGGTCTTATGCCAACTTAAGGTTACTTAATAGTGACGAATCGTCACTAAACTTTTATTAAAAAAACGGCCATGCCGTTTCTTCTAAATCTCTTTCTCTAACTCAGGTCAGGCTTAGCTGTTCCTGAAGTTGTTCGAATTCCGTTTTGAAAATGCCTGCTTTTAATCTCTCTACCGTTTCCGCCCAGTCGTAATCTTTGGTATAGGGTTTCCAGTCCAGACCATCAAGCACAAGGTTGCTGTGATTGGTAAGTTCTCTTTCCAGCATCATCTCAGTACGTACACTGCAACGATCAAGCGTTTCATGTAGGAGAGCGATGGTTCCAAAGCTCATAGCCCATAGCGAGAAAGCAACTTGAGCTGGGCTAAGGTGAGGTTGCAGGTTTAAATCACCAGAAGAGAGCCCGGAAGAGATGATCTGCAGGATGCTTCCTAGCAACTCACTTTCCAGGGCTGTATGTTCTTCCTGGCGCTTTTCAGTTGATTTCTCACGCACTGAAGGGGTTTTTGCGGAGATCACCAACATAAACTCAGTTGGGTTTAACTGTGAGTGCAACATGTAGGCAAAACCCACAGCAAACATCCTTTCACGGCTGTTACCTTCAAAAGTTACAGCGCGCTTAAACAACTCCGTCAGAGCTTTAACACTACGGTTGCACAGACCGGTCAGCAGATCTTCTTTACAGGTAAAGTGGTTGTATACAGTGCCTTTGGAGTAGGGGAGATTAGCAACCACCTTGTCGATGGTAAGACCTGCAACACCCTGTTCAGACATAATCTGAAGGGCTGTTTGCATAATCTCTTCTTCGCGGGCTTCAATGACCGCATCATCAACAATTTTTGGGCACATATTCTATTTCTGTGTTCTGCTTTTGATATTTAAAATGACGGTTCGTCAAAATTAGCCGGATTAGGGGAAAAGCTCAAGGGTTAAAAATGCAACAAACCGTTACTTTTTCGCAACAACGGTGATAATTGGTTTGTTTTTGACAACAAATTAATTACTGTGAAGCAGAAAGTGACATGAATTTTGATTAAAGCCTTTCATGTTATCCATCCTTTCTTAATATTCGTTGTTAATAATTTAGTGTTCTTTGATTTTTTGGAGGACTTGTCACATCTGCTTCCAAAGCGTTTGTGCGGGAACTCCCTAATCACGGCAGAGGCTGAAAGTTTCTAATAGTTAATTGAATATTCATTCGGCTTTAAAAAATCTTTCTTACACTGTGTTGTACAAAAAATGGTAGTGATCTTCGTTTTTTGACGAGGCCTCTCAATCCAGGAGAGAGAGGAGTTGATTCATTTTGATGAGACAAAGGAACTCTCAGCGTCAAATAGCCAGCTCCCAAAGGAGTTATACGTTAAGAGTATCCCGCAACATGGAGTGCTTAAGATGAAAATACCAGCCTATGTTCTTGCGGTTAAAAACCATCAGAAAGGAGAGCTGCAATTGGCTCTTGGAGGAGAAAGAACTGCAGACATGCCGGTGTGTTTTTCACCTGACTACGCAGCCCACCTTTTCAACTTCAGTGAATCCAGAGTTCAGTGTGATGAGGGGGACAGTGTATTTCTGTTAAAAGGAGATGCGGATATTTCCGAAATTGAACGGGAGGATGATTTTCCTGAGGCGTTTAAAAAACTACTTCAGGATAACAATGATCTTAATGACTGGACGGTCCTACGCCAGAAATCGGCTGTATCAGTGAAATCTCAGGAGTATAAGCAGAAGGTGAGGGCGGATCTTGAGCAAACTCACAGGTTGCTTCAAATGACTCAGTTATTAATGTGAAAACTATACAACAAAAATAAAGGCCACATAATCATGTGGCCTTTTATGTAGTCGCATACAGAATCGTGATTAGCAGGGAGATTGAATCTGGCTCCCTAGATTGTGTTGTTAGGAGGAGATCCTGACTGTCTGATGGACTTTCTATGGCTAGCTAAACACCTCAGCCAGTTTTCTATAGCTATCGCAGCGCTTCTCAAAACTGTGGGTTACTGCAACAGCGACAATCTCATCCACATCGTAGTAACTTGCCTGAGCTTCTAGCCTTTCACGACACTGTTCAGGGCTACCCGTGATCATACTATTACGGGTAACGTCGAAGTATTCCTGATCAGATGGGGACAGTTTTTTATACAGATCCATACACTCTTCAGGTGGTTTGATTCCTTCGCGGATACCATGCAGGTGTGCCTGTACTTTCCAATAGGTATGAGAGGCTGCCAGCAGCTGTGCTTCTTCTTTACTGTCGGCACAGATCACTGCACTGGAGATCATAGCTGGTGCTTCAGTTTGAGTTGAGCCCGGGCGAGGACGGTACATTTTACGGTAACGTTTGATGATTTCAGCAGGACGTTCGTGTGTACCAATAAACAGCGCGAGCACAAAACCCAGACCCATGGAAGCAGCCAGTTCGATACTGCCGTCACTTGAACCCAAGGTCCAGATCTCAGGTAAGCTACCACCCTGAGGTGTTGCTTTCAGGCCTTCAAACATATGCCCTTCAGGGAGTTGGTTATCAATAAAGCCTGTTAGCGCTTCCAAAAGATACGGGAAATGCTCCGCTTCAGTAGGGTAGTTGGGGAAAGATAACGCCATACTCGGCTTTTCTGAACCACCGGGCGCACGGCCAATACCCAGATCAATTCGCCCTGGGAAGAAAGCTTCCAAAGTGCGGAAGACCTCAGCTACTTTGTAAGGGCTGTAGTGAGAAAGCATCACACCGCCACTACCTACTCGGATGTTCTGAGTGTGTGCAGCAATCTGACCAATGACAATCTCAGGTGCCGGGCTGGCATAGGACGGAGTTGCATGGTGTTCAGCGATCCAATAACGACGATAGCCTAACTGATCAGCCAGCTGTGCAAGTTTTACGCTGTCACGTAGTGCTTCCGCCTGAGTTTTACCGTCGTGAACCGGTGACTGGTCAACAATGCTTAATTTTAAGTCTTTACTCACTTTGTCACCTCACTTGCTGCATATTCAGCAATTGCCGCATCCTGATCTGCCGTTGCTCCAGAGATTCCGATTGCCCCAATCTGTTCATCATCAATTCTGATTGGCTGGCCGCCGGCAAAGCCTACAAGCCCTTGATTGGATAGTTCCATACCGGTGAGTTTTTCCTCACGAATCAGTTCGCCAAAAGCGCCTGATGGTACCGGAAACAGGCTTGAAGTACGTGCTTTACCTATGGCTACATCTACTGAACCTGTGAATGCATTATCCATACGGGCGAATGCATTCAAGTGCGCGCCCTGATCTGTCACTGCAATACAAACATTGACGCCGAGTTCCCTGGCTTTTTCTTCTGCTTTAGAGATGAGCTGAGAAGCCAGCTCCTGAGTTAAGGTCGCCATTATTTTTCTTCCATCTTTTTCATACGGTAAGCAAGTGTTGGTCGGGAAATGCCTAGAATGCGCGCTGCTTCCGAAACATTGCCGTTAGATTCATTCAGTGCGTAATCAAGGAACTGTTGTTCAATATCTTCCAGTGATTCGCATGCGCCAAGCGCCTCTTTAATCCAGCTAGAGGTTGTCTGCTGTTGTTCCGCTTCTGATATATCAACAAGATGTCCATCTGCTGATAGTGTTTGGCTTGCGTTAAAGCCCAGCGTTGGAAACAGTGATGAAGCGCTGATCTCTTCACCGTTATCGGTCAGAATCAGACCGCGTTCGATTAGGTTTTCCAGCTCGCGAACGTTGCCTGGCCATTCGTAATTCATCATCGCCTGCATGGCCAATCCGGAAAGGCCTGCAGTACGTTTACTGTAATAGGCGTGGTATTTTTCCAGGAAATGCTCAATCAAGAGCGGTAGATCTTCGGTTCGTTCACGCAGGGGTGGAATATTGATTGGGTAAACATTCAGACGGTAGTACAAGTCTGCCCGGAAACGACCTTCACGTACCGCTTCTTCCAAAGATTCATTGGTTGCGGCAACAACACGTACATCAATATTACGGGTCTGGTTATCACCTACACGTTCAAGCTCTCCTTCCTGTAGTACTCGCAGTAAGGCGGCTTGTGCCCGCGGGGAGAGTTCAATAACCTCATCCAAGAAAATGGTGCCATTGTTCGCTCGTTCGAAACGTCCAGGGCGGGATTGTGTTGCACCGGTAAAAGCGCCTTTCTCAACACCAAACAGTTCTGATTCAATCAGATCCGGTGGAATCGCCGCACAGTTCACCGCGACAAAGTTATTCTCTTTGCGTTGACTGGCATCGTGAATAGCACGGGCAACCAGTTCTTTACCTACGCCGGTTTCACCTAACAGCAGTACAGTGACATTGGCTTCAGCAGCACGATTCGCCAGTTTACAGACCTGTTTATAGCCAGGAGACTGTCCACGGAAGTTACCCAGCGTCGATTTCTGGTCAACCTTATGTCTCAGCACGGATATCTGGGACTGAAGTTCATACAGTTCTTCAATGATTGGAGTGCGGCGGAAGTATTCGCGATAGGTCGCAACGTCTTCCCACTCCTCAGCAGGTTTACCTACTAGCAGGCAGGTGCTGTCCCCACTGCCGCGACAGGTGATCTCCTTAAACAAAATTTCCCGTCCAAGTAGGGCTGATGTGAAGGCACTGGCTTGACCAATCAGGCTCCAGCAAACAGGTTCATCGAGCATGCCCAGCTCAGTACAGAACATCTCCGCTTCGTAGGAGTCATGCATCACATATTCTGCGTAGAAATGCCCCGTGCTCTGGTCCACTTCTAATTGTTGCTCATCGATTCTAACCAGACCTTTCAACGAGTGAAGGCCAAAACCTGTGCGGATAAGATCAATTTCATCTTTGGAGTTGCTTAGGCGCAGAGCCAGTTGGGCGTCTTTTTTCCCCATACTGTAGCCCAGACGCATAAAGAAGCCTTTCGCACGTTCCAGACCCACAGTCTCGATCTGTTCTTTACGAAAGTCTGCGAGGGCAATCAATTGCAATAACAAGACCCGTTGCTCATCCAGCCAGATCTGCCCATCCCGCTCCTGAAAGCGGATTTGATGGCTTAGTTGAGGATCAGGGGCTATGGAAAGAGTATCCATGAGATCTCCGATTAAAACGTTTCAATTGATTTTATTAGATCTCGTATATTAAATTTACAGGTAATATTGAGAATTTAAATCCCATATATGGGATATAAGTATATGGATTACCAAAACCTTTATCTTTTCGTAAAAGTGGTCGATCGCGGTAGCTATGTCGCCGCAGCGAAAGAACTGTTGATGCCCACTTCAACTCTGAGTCGCCGCATTCAGCAATTAGAAGATCAGTTGGGTTATCAATTGCTTTATCGCAGCGCCCGTAAACTCTCGTTAACTGAAGCGGGGGCTCTGTTTTATCGTCGTTGTCAGCCTCTGTATGAAGAGCTGGTGGAGGCAACAGAAGGGCTGGATGGTGAGCTGACCTCGCCAAGTGGCAATCTGAAAGTCACAGCACCCGTGAGTCTGGCTAATGAACTCCTAAACCCATGGTTCTTTGAGTTTATGGAACTACACCCTGGTATCGATCTGGATCTTATGTTGATCAACCGCAATATCGATCTGAAAGAGGAGGGGGTAGATATCGCTTTCAGAATCGGCGAGATCAGTATTCCTGATTGGGTTTCCCGGCCTTTATTTCAATCACGATTCAGCCTCTGTGCCAGCCCGGATTTGATTGCTAAATTGGGGCACCCTGAAAGGTTGGATGATCTGGAGCGTTTCCCATTAATCCTGTCACGGCGATCTCCAAAGTGGTTGTTTACGGATAGCTCTGGCATGTCGCATGAATACAATGGCAAAGCCCGCTTGCAGTTCGATGAATTGCGGGGTGCGGCAGATGCTGCCGAGGCAGGGATCGGTGTAGCGAACTTACCGGATTATGTGGTGGGTGAGGCATTAACCTTAGGGCGTTTAGTTACGCTTTTACCCCAGTACCGTCCCCTAGGGCGTGAAGTGCATATGGTTTATCCTCACCGTCAGTATCTACCGGCAAAGGTTCGTTTGTTTATCAGCTTTATAATGCAGAAGATCGAAGAGGAAAGAGAAGCAATCTCCGCTTAAGGTTTCCTTGCAAGGCTGCGGTAGAGAAGGTACATTGGCGCGCAAACTATATTGTTTAGAACAACTAAAACTAAGCACATCAATCAAATTCATTAGGAGTCGCGCGTGGAACTCGCTTGTCTTGACCTTGAAGGGGTACTAATCCCTGAAATCTGGATCGCTTTTGCTGAAGAAACTGGTATCGAAGAGCTGAAAGCAACTACGCGTGATATTCCATGCTACGACGAGCTGATGCAGCAGCGTCTGCGCATTCTGGATGAGCATGGTCTGAAACTGCCTCAGATCCAGGAAACTATCAGCAAGCTTGAGCCACTAGAAGGTGCGGTAGAGTTTGTTAACTGGCTGCGTGAGCGTTTCCAGGTAGTAATCCTGTCTGACACTTTCTACGAATTCTCTCAGCCGCTGATGCGTCAGTTGGGTTTCCCGACTCTGCTGTGTCACAAACTGGAAGTAAATGAAGAAGGTCGTATCACCGATTACACACTGCGCCAGAAAGATCCTAAGCGTCAGTCTGTTCGTGCATTCCAGCTGCTGAATTACCGTGTAATCTCAGCAGGTGATTCCTACAACGATACAACGATGCTGACTCAGGCTGAGTCTGGCATTTTGTTCCATGCTCCAGATAACGTAATCGAAGAGTTCCCGCAGTTCCCAGCGGTACACACATACGAAGATCTGAAGAAAGAGTTTATCAAAGCGAGTAATCGCGATCTGACTCTGTAATCTTCATTCACGTATTCGAATGCGGAAGAGAAAAAGCGATGCCTTAGAGTATCGCTTTTTTTGTGAGTGCTTCTTTAGTCAGTACTTTTTGCCATTACTGCTTTTGTTAATACTACCTGGATTTTACTGACTTCATAGCCCATACCCAGATAAAACTGACGAGCTTCTGCACGAATTTCATTAGCCCGAACTCGCACAGTGTCAGCATACTGAAATAACCATTCTTCAGCGGTGTTGACCAAGCCTTTTCCGAGACCGAATCCCCGCATTTCCTCTAGAACAACAAGACTGACAATTTCCCCTTGAGTCCCTTCCGCCAAACGCACATCTATAATGGCACAGACGCAACCCAATACCTTTCCTTTGCGTTCAGCAATAAATATTTCCCCGCCTGATTTACGAACTGTTTCAATATTATTGAGAAGGGAGGTTTCAGAATGGCTGTATCCTAACTGTTCCATTAACGGGATCAGAGCAGGCAGATCATCAATTTGGAAAGGACGGTATATAGGTTTCATACCTTAACTATATAGCATCCATTTGAGCCTCAATATTTTTTCTAACAAATTTTGCGTCTTTTTCTCTCTTTGAGCGTCTTTAGGGTACAACGCTAATTAATTGAGGAACAAAGATGATTAAAGTAGTCAGCTTCAAAATTTGCCCTTTTGTGCAACGAATCACAGCACTTCTTGAAGCAAAACATATCCCCTATGAAATCGAATACATCAGTCTAAGAGATAAACCGAATTGGTTTCTTGAAATCTCTCCCCATGGTCAGGTTCCCGTGCTGATCACAGAGTCAGGTCAACCCTTGTTTGAATCTGATGCGATCGCTGAGTATATCGAAGATGCTTATGCGCCATTACAGAAGTCAGTCTCTGCAGAACAGCGTGCTATAAATCGGGCATGGAGTTATTTGGCATCTAAAAACTACCTGGTTCAGTGCAGTGTTCAGAGAAGTAGTGACTTGGCAACATTGAAGGAGCGAGCAAATAAGTTAGCAAAAGCTTTTGCTGCAATAGAAGGAGTTTTGGGAGATAGCCGATACTTTAATAGTCAAAGCATAGGCATGGTGGATATTGCATGGCTACCGTTGCTACATCGTGCAGCGATAATAGAGAAACATCGTTGTTATGATTTTCTGGCGGACTACCCTAAGCTTAAAAACTGGCAGCAGAACCTCCTATCTACCGGTTTGGCGGAGAGGTCGGTATCTGATGATTTTGAAAGTCGCTTTACCGAGTTTTATCTTTCCGAAGAGACTTTTCTAGGAAAGGGTAGCGATGTTTGTTCGAGTCAGGCTGATCAGGCTTGTATTACAGCCAGTTGTTGTTAGTGGTAGCAAGAGAAGGGGAAGTTACGATTGAATATCGACAATGTCTGGCAACAATACAGCAGCAAGCTAAAAGGCTTGCTGCACTCTAAAATTTCTAATTCAGCAGATGTGGATGATCTATTACAAGAGATATTAATTAAAACTCATAGAGAGATTGGTAGCTTAAAGTCAAAGGATAAACTGAAACCCTGGTTGTATAAGTTGGCTAATAACGTAGTGAACGATTTCTACCGGAGTCAGGGCCGACGTGTCTCTTTTCAGAGCGATATAGGGCAAGAGGAGCTATCGTTAGAGAATGATAGCCCTCTGGCACTGGAGCAGTTGAGTGAATGTGTGATCCCGTTCATCAATGCATTACCGAAGAGGGAAGCGGAGCTGCTAAGGACAATCGATATTCAAGGACGATCACAAAAGGAGTATGCCACGGAACTTGGATTGAGTTACTCGGCACTTAAATCTCGGGTTCAGCGTGCGAGGCAGAAACTAAGAGCATTATTTGAATCCTGTTGTCACTTGGAACTGGACAGAAAAGGCAATGTTATAGATTTTCTGGAAAATCCAGACCAGTGCCGTAATTGTTGATTGATGAATTACAGCTCCAGCGCTCATCGGTTGGATGCCTTGAGAATCTCTGCAGGGAGCTAAGGTTGCGTTCAGCCTTTTTCATGTGACAGCTAAGCTTCTGTTTTATCACCTCAGTGCGGTGTCTCTTTTATGGTTAATAAAGGATAAGGCCAAACCTACTTCTTCCGCTGTAGTAAGGATATCGCTGCCTTCTTTCGAGGCAGGTTTCAATACTTTTTGCCCTAGTGCAGGGCACTCATACCCCCCAAATTCCTACCGTATCTAATAGGTCATTGCTAATACTTGGAGAATAATCAGAGATAAAGAACGTGGACTCATTACTTAGAACCGTTCTGTCGAGTTGTATGCGAGTTCTGACTTAATAGCGGCTTATTTATTGCAGTCGTTATTAGGTGATCTTATTTCTTTGTTTTTTCGTAAGAGGATCTCTGGAACCTACAACTCAGTATTGAGAGGACTGGCAGGTGAAGCATATTAATAAAAACCTTATAAAACGTGTTCACGGCAAGATCATCAATAAAGGCAAAAAATTGAGCGATAAAAATCATTTTTTGGCTGGACTTTACGCTCATGTGGATGCAGATGATTTTATGATCGCTGTTTCCGATGCCTACAACTTCGTCAAGTTGGACTTCAATGAAGAGTTTCAATTTGAGTACGTATCAAAAGACTCAGATGAGGCCTTCCACAGAAAAATAAAAGCCTTGGATAGCCACTATTGATGAGATCAATTTACTAATTTTCAAGTACATATAATCAATGAACTAATCCACGCCTGGAGATGAATTGCATGGATCGTATTACCTCTTTAGTTGAGATAATGTCGCTGAAATCAAAATTAATGATCATGGTTGTCATTCCGTTAATGCTGATGACCATATTTGCTTCCATTCTGGCTTTCTATGCTTGGTCAGATAAAAAAGCTTACGAGCAAATGCAAAAGTTAACAGATTTTGCGGTTATATCAGGTAATCTTGTCCATGAGCTGCAGAAAGAAAGGGGAATGACAGCAGGCTTTATCGGAAGTAAAGGTGAGAAGTTTGGTGATAAATTAGTTGTTCAAAGGCAAGTGACCGATACTAAAACGTTATCTGCCCGAGAATCCCTGCAGCAACTTGATTTGTCTGATTTAAATGAGGAATTTAGATCCAAACTAATTGAGGTCCAGTCCGAGTTGTCCAGGCGCGAGGACATCAGAGCATTAATTGATAACCAGTCTCTCCCGCTTACTGAGGCGCTTAAGTATTACACCAAAATTAATGGTATTTTTATTAGCATTGTTTCTGACCTGTCTAAAATCAGTAATGATCCAAAGCTAGCCAATATGACCGCTGCTTACACAAACTTCCTTCAGAGTAAGGAGCGTGCAGGTATCGAGCGAGCGGTTTTGTCCAATGTTTTTAGCAAGAACGAATTCGGTACTTTATATACCCGATTCCTCAACCTTGTTAATACTCAAGAAAACTACATCAACGTCTTTCTCTCTTTAGCATCGAAAGATGTCTCAGCCTATTACTCTGCAGCGATAGAAAACCCGGTTATTTTGGAGGTTGAGTCCATGAGAAAAGTTGCCATGGAAAGAGCGTCTATTGGCGATTTTGGAATAGAGCCTACCTTCTGGTTCGATAAACAAACCCAAAAAATCAACATCCTGAAAGATATCGAAAACTATATTGAAGATAAGCTGACTGCAGAGGTGAATGGTTCCGCTCAAAGCAGCCAGCTTAGTTTTTATCTGGAAGTTTTTTTTGCTTTCTTAGGTGTTGTTTTGACCTTGCTATTTAGCATGGTAATTACTCGTTCAATACGAGAGCAGGTTGGTGGTGAGCCTAGGAATATCCAAGCCATTACAGAGGTGATTGCATCGGGGAATCTGGTAGAAAGTGATGAGTCAATAGAAAACACTACTGGTATCTATAAAGCAGTACTCACTTTACAAGAGCAGATCAGCAATACGATCAATAAAGATATTTCTCCAATTGTTGCTAATGCTAAAGAAGGTGATTTGAGTAAAAGAATTAATCTGTGTAATAAAGAAGGCTTCTATAAAGAATTGAGTGCCAGTATCAATAACCTAGTGGACTCATGTGATTCCATTGTAACTGACAGTTGCACAGCAATTTCTGCCATAGCTGCAGGTGACTTAAATCAGGGAATTACTACAGAGTATAAAGGCTCATTTAACTCCCTGAAGGAAAGTATCAATCTCACTACTGATCAGCTTCGCCAGATCATCGAACAAGATATTCAGAATGTAGTGCAAGCGGCGATTAGGGGAGAGCTAAACAGTCGCATAGATATCAACGGCAAAGAGGGATTTTTCCTGCAACTTAGCCAGCAGGTTAATGACCTTTTAGACAATATTGAGGCTGTTTTCTCGGACATAGATAACGTGATGGGTAATTTGGCTACAGGTAACCTGAATACTCGAATTGAGAGCGAGTACCAAGGTTCCTACGCTGACCTGAAAAGTAATACCAATGAGACTGTTACAAAACTCACAGAAATAATTGAAAGGATCAAACAAACTTCTTTTGAGGTGGCTACTAGTGCCTCTCAAATTGAATCAGGTACCAAAGATCTTGGCACAAGAACTGAGCAACAAGCTGCGGATCTTGAGGAAACTTCAGCGACCATGGAGGAGATGACATCCAGTGTGTCTAATACTGCACACAATACTGTGGATGCAGAGTCTCAATCCAAAGGTGCTATGAATAAAGCCGCCCATGGCGGGGAGGTGATCCAGGAAGTAATCACCGCTATGAATGAAATCAGCGATGCCAGCGCTCAGATAGCTAACATCGTTAATGTGATTGATGAGATCGCTTTCCAAACCAATCTTCTCGCATTAAACGCGGCTGTTGAAGCTGCTCGTGCTGGTGAAAATGGTCGCGGCTTTGCTGTAGTCGCTAGTGAAGTCAGGAACCTTGCGCAACGCTCGGCTGCTTCAGCAAAAGAGATTAAAGAATTGATCAGCAGTAGTTTAGAGAAAGTGGAAGTGGGTAAGTCACAAGTGAGTCTTTCAGAGGAAGCATTGGGGCAGATCATCGTTTCTGTAGAGACCGTTTCAAATACTATCAACCAGATATCTGCTGCGGCCACTGAACAAAGCAAGGGTATCTCACAGGTGAACACAGCTATCTCTTCAGTTGACAGTATGACTCAGCAAAATGCAGCGCTAGTAGAACAGGCTTCAGCTGCAAGTATGAGTATGCGTGTTAAAGCAGAAGAATTGAGCGAATTGGTCAACTACTTCCGTTAATCATCCAATCTGATCAGACCAGCAAGGTTAGTTATTGGCTATCTGACCTTGCTGGTCTTTTAATATAAATTCGTTTTTAAAAGCAGTATCTGGAAATAAATATGAAAGCACTATTGCTGGTTGCTCATGGTAGTCGCAGAGCGCAATCCAATGATGAAGTTAGAGAACTCGCAAACAAATTAAAACAGCGCTGCGGTAATCACTATGACTGTGTGCATGCCGCCTTCTTAGAACTGGCAGCACCATTGATTCCTGACGGTATTCAACAATGCGTTGAAGAAGGTGCCAGCGAGATTGTTGTGTTGCCATTTTTTCTGAATTCGGGGCGACATGTCACCGAAGATATTCCAAAAATTGTCAGTACAGCTAAACAAGATTACCCAGATGTTCGGATTGAGATAGCTGCACATCTGGGGGCATCGGAAATGATGATTGAATTGTTGATAGCGGCCTCAAATGAAGCCAGCGCAAGTTAATAGGTCCAGCAACCCAGCCTGAATTCTTTATGCTGGGCTATGATAACGTTGCCGGAAAAATGACCATTTTTATACAGAACTGATGTTATTTTGCGCTTTTAATATTTTATAAACCGAACTCACATCACTGTAGCCTACGACATCGGCTATTTCCTGCATCGTCAAACCTTCCTCTATTTTAGTGTTTAATACAGAAATGCGCTGATCATCCCTTAGTTTGGTAAATGATGTATTTAATTTGGCTAATTTTCTTTGCAGAGTTCTTGGAGTTACAAATAACTGATCTGCTAAATCATTAATTGAAAAACCTTCACTTGCCAGGTTTATTTTAATGATCTCTTCTATTTTAAGAATAAGCTCATCTTTTTCATCAAATACAGGAATATCATTGCTAGGTTGTAGCAGGTTTTCCAGTATAGGGTTATAGGAAAGAAGGGTTTGGTTTTCTGCAGAGACGCCATAGACATCAATGGTGAAGCTGTCACTTCCGTAGCAAACATCACATGCCAGTTTGTCTTGGAGCAGCTGACCTGTCTCGTAAAAGCTTCTGGGTAACTGGACTGATATTCTGGTGTTTTCGGGGTAGATAGTTCGCAACTGTAACACCATGATATACGTACAGAATTCTACGCTTTCCTGTTCGCCAAAAAGTTCATTTATCTGCATTCTGATGTGATCATGATGCAGTTCTGTCGTCTTATTGAACAAGTCGTTACCAACGAACCTGCCGAATTTTTCAAGTAACGTTGTGAAGCTTTGACTATTTAATATCCAAAGAGAGATCTGGTTAGGTTTATTAAAAAAATCATAAGCGCGCTGATAAATAGTATGGCTATTAAATAACCTTAAATAATAACCAAGAATTTTATCTGCGGTATCAATATTCATACTGACATAATCGGCATTATAACCTTTCAATACAGTTATATTACGTGATACGTCATCACCCTTATTATCGATAAAATCGGAGAAAAACTCCGGCGCTAATATGCCATTAGCCATATGTAACCTCATTATTATTTTATTGCCTGACTAAGGCTGCTTATGAGGGAAAACGCTTACTAAAACGGCTTTTGTCGTTTGCCGCCACAGAATTGTCAGCTTCCGCCATTACCCAATTCGGCTTAGTTTTTAAAATTCACCTCAAAGTGCTTAAAAAATAATCACTCCTTTTGAGGAATTTTATTAGACATAAGTATCAAGCACAGGATTTCAGTAATAACAATAAGAGAAATCACGTCCATGAGAAACAAATTATATACCGCGATTTGTGCGGCTGGTCTGACAACAGCGATGCTATCAACAGGCGTCCAGGCAAACGGCCATTTCTATGCTTTGGGTGACAGCCTGACCGATAATGGCAACCTGTTAAGAGACTTTGGCCATGAACCTGCTATAGCCGGATTGTTGGGATTACAAGCAACCCAAGGTTATGCCGGAGGCCGCGCTTTGAACGGCCCAACCTGGGCAGAGTACCTGCCAGGTAAAACAGGATTGAGCTTTTCAACTGAAGATGATTACGCTTATGGCGGAGCTACCAGCGGCACAAATGGTTTAGTAGACGGTTTGCTTAGCAGTGGGGAAACTGGTTTTCTAACGCAACTTTCCCAGTTCCAGTCCGATGTGAATCAATTGTCAGCTGATGATGTCGTTGGTATCTGGATAGGTACCAACGATACACACCCAGCTGCGGCTGCCGGCGTAGACCCTGAGATTACTGCAGCGAACGTCATCAATAATATCTCTTCAGGTCTAGACAGCATCCAAGCTATGGGCGGCCGTAATGTCGTTTTAATCAGCCTGTTTGATATGGCTGAGATCGACGCTGCGGGCCCTGAAATCAACTACCCAGACTATGACAATAATATTGCCACCAAAACCAGCCAACTGATCAATCAGGGCCTGACTGAACTAAACCTAGATGGTGTAAACATCCACTATCTTGACCTGTTTACTCTGGTACAAAGAGTTCAGGCAGACCCCGCCGCATACGGTTACATCAGTGGCGTAGCCACCAATGCCTGTGTCCACAATAATTGTGGCGAGCTTACACTAGAACAACAGAACCAATATTTGTGGATGGACTTGATCCACTTCACAACCAAATTTGAAGAAACCATCGCCGATTACGCCGCCAACCTGATCAGCGCTGGTAGCATCTCTGCCCTGCAAGCTGACACCGCGATTGCAGTTACCGATCGTTTCCAGCAAAGCTTATTAACTCAACTACGAGGAGGTGCTTCCGGTTGGTATGAGGAGAGTGGCTATCAATGGTTTATAACACCAGGCTTCGGTAGAACCGAACAGCAGTCCAGTGGCTTAGGTGTGGCAGAATCTGAAACTAATCTGACAAGCATTAGTGGTGGTGTAAGCTTTGCTGTGTCTGAATCAACCCATGTAGGTTTCGCTGCTAACTACAGCAACAGCGATAGCGACCTTTCTAAAAACTACGGCAGTAATGAACTGGATAGCCTGCAGCTAGCCGCCTTTGTTAGCCATCAGCAAGGTTCGTTTTTTGTCGATGCGGGGTTAAGTACAAGCATGGGTGACCTGGAGCTGGAACGTCGTGGGGTATTCGATGATCTTAAAGCTGACCCAAGTACTTCAGCTATGGGCGCATTTGCGCAGACCGGTTACCTGTTTGATGTCGGGGAACAAGGTTTTAAATTAGGGCCTATCGCCTCCATTCGTTACACAGATCTGACTGTAGATGATTATGTAGAATCCGGTGATAGCTTGCTTACCATCGGAGTGGAAGAGCAATCTATGGAACAGCTGACACTGGCTTTGGGCCTGCAACTTCAGAGCCCGGTTTCGGATCAAAGAAGTTACCAACTTCAACTGGCGGCAGAATATCAGGATAAAGATGGCCGCCAGCTGGATTATTTCCAGACCAACGTTTCGGATCGTATGTTGCGTGAAACGGTTAAGGGGGATGACGATGTCTATGCTCGTTTGACCGGTTCGGTAAGTTTCCCAATGGGTAAAGCCAGCGCTGTTACTATAAGCGGCACTACCACAGGTGGACGTGATCAGGGTGAAGATACATCTATTCATGCTTCATTTAATCTGAGCTTCTAAGCTACCCGCAAAGCAAGCAAAAATTTCCCCTCTGCTTGCTTTGTTTTTCGATCAGATTAGTCCGGTTAGGGCAATTCAGAATCAATTATGTACTAGCTGGTTAAAACCCTCTCTACCATCACTTAGCAACCCTCAATGATATTTAATCTGAGTGTTTTTTGAACAAATTTAATATTTATGGAAGTAATAGAGAAGAAATTCTCATTTGAACAGGAGTTTTGATGGCATAGGTCTACGGAGGCAATATACTGTTATTTATCCCGTAGTCAGTTAGTAGCGAGAGATATAATGCGCTTGAACGAGTTTTCGAAAGGAAGCGCCAAGCTTATTGAGGATCCGTTCTGTCAGATAACACTTGTTGATTCTCCCGATGAATCTTTTGCTTTAGTAAAAGAATATCCACTTTATCTGGCACCTTTTGAGGTGATGCAGTTAAAAAACCGTGAGAAGAAGTGCCTCGAATTATTAAAAGGGCAGGGCGCCCCGGTTCTTGAATCTGAAGAAGACAAGGCGCTTAACTTGCTCAGCCGTTGTAATACGTCTTTGGGGCGAGTTGATCTGGCTTCATTATCGATTCAACAGAAACTCACTCTGGCTGTCTCACTTACTAATAGTCTGATCCGATTACATCACCACGATCTGGTTCATCTTTCGCTGAGGCCGGATATCTTTCTGTTATCTTCGGATCATCTTCATGCTGAGCTGGTGGATTATAATTCTGCTGAGCATTTAAGCAGAGACCGCTCAGGCATTAAAAACTCTCGTCCACTATTTTCAGACCCCCATTACATAGCGCCTGAGCAGGGGCACCAGTTTAATCATGACCTTGATACCCGCACGGATCTCTACTCATTAGGTGCTGTATTCTATTGGTTATTCACCGGTCAAACGCCTTTTGCGGATTTGAGTGATGATGAACTGAGCTATGCTCGTATCGCAATTGATATACAAGAACCTGCTTGGCAAAGAGATCAGTGCAGTGAAAACCTGCAAAAAGCGTTCTTTCGCGTCATCACTACCCTGATGGCAAAAGAGCCCTCGAATCGTTATCAAAGTGCGGTCGCTTTAAGCCTGGACCTTATGAAACTGTTGCAGCTTGATAATGCTCAACTTGAGAACTTCATTCCTGCTCAGGAGAATATACCCGACAGGTTGTTTATACCTTGTAAACTCTATGGTCGTGAGCGAGAGATTGAGCAGTTGTTATCCGCTTTTGGAAGAGTTGAACAGGGGCCTTCGGAAGCGTTGTTGGTTGCTGGTTTCTCTGGGGTAGGTAAATCAGCCCTGGTGTATGAGATTCAGGCACCGATCCTAAAATCTAATGGCTTATTTGTTTGGGGCAAATTTGATCAGTATCAGAAGGCATCTCCCTATAGCGCCATTGCCCAGGCTTTTAATCATTTCATCCGCAGCATCATGGCTTATCCTCCGGAGCAAGTTGAATTCTGGCGAGAGCGTTTATCTGAGGCTCTGTATCCCAATGCTCAGGTTTTGATTGATGTCCTTCCTGATCTTGAACTTTTACTTGGCCCTCAGCCAAAGCCAAGCCCGTTAGGTCCGGAAGAGCAGCAAAATCGCTTTAATAATCTGTTTCTGAGTTTTGTACATACTATCTGTACACAGCATAAGCCCCTTGTTGTGTTTATCGACGATCTGCAATGGGCAGATCTTGCAAGTATCAATCTCCTTCAACTTCTCTTCAGTGATGAAAACAGCCGCTATTGTTTGATTTTGGGGGCCTACCGAGATAATGAAGTAGATTCTAAACATCCATTTATGCAGATGCTTGGGGCGCTCGATCATGATGATCAGCAAATCTCTCAATTGTCCCTGCAGCCATTGCAAGAGAATGACCTAAACCAGCTGATTTCGGACACCCTGCGCCTTCCTGGTGATCAAGTCAGACCTCTAACAGAACTGGTCTATCAGAAAACAGGTGGTAACCCTTTCTTCTTCAGGCAGTTTCTGCAGGAACTATATCAGTCGGGGCTGTTAGGCTTTAACCATGAAAAACAGTGCTGGAACTGGTCGATAGAGGCTGTCAGGAAAAGGGATATTACGGATAACGTTGTTGATCTGATGTTACAGAAGATAGGTCGTCTTCCAGAGTCTTCTCAGCATCTACTGCAGCAGGCATCTTGTATAGGGTCATCGTTACCTTTTTCAATCATCAGCGCATTACAGGCTGACAATTGGGATGAGAATCAGGTATTAGCCCCTGTTCTAGATACTGGGCTGCTCTATTTTGAAGGAGCAGGCTCAAATCAGGACGGTGACAAACAGTTATGCTTTCTTCACGACAGAGTGCAGCAGGCTGCATATAGTTTGCTGGATTCATCAGAAAGGACACGCTTACATCACCGGATTGGTTGTTTGATGTTACAACCGTTGGAAAAGCATGAGTGGCAGGAGCATAGTTACGAGCTTCTAAATCATTTTAATCAATCTCACACTTTGTTGAATGCTGCAGAGAAGAATACTGTTGCACAACTGAATCTTCTTGCCGCTGAACGTGCACGCAGTGCGACCGCTTATAGCCTTGCTGTTAATTACCTAGAGATGTTTTTCGCCCTGAAGAGCGAAGGGGAGAGCGAAGATACTACCGCTAACCTGCAGGGCCATGCGGCTTTACTCAAACTTGAATGTTTATACCTCGCGGGTGAATACGAAGCTGCCGAAGCGTTTAAGGGCAAGGTAGAAAGCCAGTGTAAAACGGCCGAAGAATCGGTGCATCTTCAGACAATATTGATAACTCAATATACACGCTACGGTTATCTGGAACTGGCAATAGAGGAAGGAGTGAAAGGGCTCAAGGCGCTGGCATACCCTCTACCTGAAAATCCTGATATGCAGGTTATTGGAGAGACATTAGGGCAGGTTCAGTCACTCTTATCTGAACAACCATTTGATCAGTTAGCTGATAAACCGGGGATAACTGACAAACGGGTTCTGAGTATTCTTGAACTTCTGATGGCAATGCAACCATGTTGCTATAACTCAGGTTCTTTACTCTTTCCCATCACTATACTGGAACTGCTCAGGCTGACCATCACCCATGGAAACAGCACCCATTCCAGCTATGTCTTTATGATGTACGGCCTTCTCTGTACGAAGGTGCTGAAAGATTACTCTACCGCATTTGAAGCTGAACAATATTCTCGTGTTGTCGGAGAGCGCTTCCCCGCAATACCGCTGGTTGAAGGCCGGTTAAAGATGATGCGGGCAAACTTTATTCTGCCCTGGCAAACCGATCTGGTCTTAAGTGGCCAAGAGCGTGACCGTGCGTATCATGCTTGCCTGGAACAAGGGGATTATTACTGGGGTGTACATGCCTATATCTTTGGTTTCTACGCGGACCTAATGTGTGCTGAACGGTTAGATAATTTATTACACCGTACACTCAATGTGGTGGATACCTGTCGTAAGATAAAACAGCCTGCACAGGTTTATCTCAGCCAGTTGCAGTGCAACCTGATAAAAATTCTGCAAGGAACCTTAGATAACCAACATAACCTTGATCATATTTCCGGATATGAAGGTGAAGCGCTGAGTCATTTCCAGCAAACGAATTATATGTGTGGTAAGTACGACCGGATGCTCGGAAGACTGCTACAGAGTTATTTGTTCGGTAATTATCAACAGGGTATAGATATCTCTCTTGCCGAGACATTAACCCAAGAAGATCAGGATGAAGGTATCTTCCATGAGGCGGTCTTGACTCTGTTTAATATTCTCTCTCTGCTGGCGCTGCAGCAGACAGGAAGTTCATTAACATCCCATCAACGAAATTGGTTAGAAGAAGCACTGGAAAAATTTTCCCGTTGGGAGGTTTTAAACCCAAATACTTTTAATGCAGCAGGTCATTTGATCCGGGCAGAACAGGCTGTATTGGTTGAGAGCCGTGCTTTTATTTTTGCCTGTTATGAAGAAGCCATTGAGGCTGCACAAAAAGCTAAGTTCCCATTGCTGCAAGCCTTGTCGAATGAGCGGATGGGGCGTTATCGCTTGTTACAAGGGCAATCCGCTTTAGGAAAGGCATATCTTGAGGAGGCTATCCGTCTCTATCAAGCCTGGGGCGCCCATGCTAAAGCATCTGATATACGTCAATTTATAGCAGACCTCACGCAAGGTGATGCTATTGCGGGTGTCAATGTAGATTGGCAGACAGTTGTTGAGGCGTCTCAGCAGCTTTCCCGACCGCTTGATGGTGACAGGTTACAGGAACTTGTATTGGCATGGATTGCTCAGGTAACTGGGGCACAGACAGCAAGTCTGTACGATTTTACTGATGGACAGTGGCGCTGTATTGGTCAACGGCATGAAGGGGTGTTTAGTTCAACTCGTTCGGATGAGATGTGTCCTGAAAGTGTCCTTAACTACTGTCTTAATAGTAAAAAACGCTTGTTACTTAAAAATGCATGTCAGGAGGGAGACTTTGTACTTGAGCCTTATATCAGCAAACGAGGCTGTCTCTCGTTGCTAAGCGTTCCACTTATCTTTGATAGTAAGGTTGCAGGGATTTTGCTACTAGAGCATTGTGGAGCACCCAGTCTGTTCACCCCGTATCAGGTGAATGTAGTTGAAATAATGCTTTCTCAGTATTTAATCAGCTATAACAATTCTGCCCTGTATCGCAGCGTTCAGGCTCATAATGTGGAGTTGGAAGATCAGGTTTCTAACAGAACTCAGGAGCTACAGCGTAAAACTCACCATCTGGAAGCTATCTTGGCAGCGTTACCTCTTCCTTATGTGCTTTCCAGAATGGATGGTAGTGTTATTGCGGCTAATGATCGGTTCTGTGAGCAGTTCGCTCTGGATAAACAGAAATTAGAAGGTGTAAATGTTTTTGATCTGTATGTGTCACCTATTGATCGTCAAAGGATGATGGAAGGGTTACGTACATATGGCACTTTGAACAATATTGAATGCGAACTAAAAGCATACCGGGGACAGCCATTTTGGGCTCAGTTCTCGTCAACGATGATCCAATTGGAATCAGAGAAAGCTATTTTCTCCGCTATTAGTGATATCTCTGAACGCAAATTGAAGGAACATATGCTGAAGGAGCAGGCTTCAACAGATTCTTTAACGGGAGTGTTGAATCGAAGAGCCTATCTGGAATTAAGTGGTGCACTTCATCGAGATGACAGGACAGCTACTGTTGTAGCGATGCTGGATTTGGATCATTTCAAAAAGCTCAATGATGCCTATGGTCATGCGGCAGGGGATGAGGTGCTTATAGGATTTACCAGGCTGGTATCAGGAGTGTTGCGAGAGAAGGATCTCTTTGGGCGAATGGGAGGTGAAGAGTTTTCCATTGCACTAGTCGAGGTGAGTTTAGATCAGGCTCAGGTAATTCTAGACCGAATTCGTCATGAATTAGACAACACCCGCTTCCCACATAAGGACGAAGAGATCAGTGTGACCACCAGTATTGGTGCAACAAGCTGGGTTCTAAATGAAACTATTCTTGAGGCATTAGAGAGAGCGGATCAAGCCCTTTATAAAGCTAAGCATAAAGGGCGTAACAGGATTGTTATGGACAGTTCAAAAACTTGATCAGCAGGTTAAGACCCTCTCTATCATTTGTGTCTGCTTACGTGCGAGATCTTCTGATTTCCGGTTTAGATTCAGCGTCTGGCTCGCTTGAGAGACTACATTCTCAGAAGTTTGATTAATGGTGTGAATCTGTTCATTCATCTCTACCGCTACAGCATTCTGCTCTTCAGTGGCAGAGGCGATTTGGGCAGTCATATTGCTTAGCTCCTCAACTGCACTAAGAATCGCCTTTAAGCTACTGCCCGCATTCTGAATTCCAGAAACACTATGATCAGTAAGTTCGCGGCCATTGACCATCGAATTTGAAATCAGATTAATCTCTTGCTGCAGGGCAGTGATAATGCCATTGATCTCCTGAGTGGAGTTTTGAGTACGCTGAGCAAGTTGGCGTACCTCATCGGCAACTACGGCGAATCCACGACCATTTTCACCAGCACGCGCGGCTTCAATCGCTGCGTTAAGTGCTAAGAGATTGGTTTGCTCGGCAATATCGCTGATGACGACAACCACTTTACCTATGCTGTCGCTACTTTGTTTCAGATTATCGATATTCTGTCCCATCTGGTTGATTGCACCGTCCAGAGACTGCATTGAACTGACTGCTGCATCAACAACTTCTCCGCCAGCGTTCGCATCCTGTTGTACCTGCTGAACCTGATGCAAAGCTTCCGCAGTGGTATGTGCAACTGAGCTGGTGGCTTCCGATACTTGAGCCATAGCAGCAGCCAGCTGTTGTAGAGATTCCTGTTGTTGCTCGGCTTCCTGGCAGGTAGTGCTCATTACTTCAGTTGATTCGATAGCGCTGGACTGCACTTCATTAGAGGCCGCACTAATCCGTTTAAGGATTGCATCCAACTGGGATTGCAACATGGTCTGAACCAGTGACAGCTGACCAATATCGTTGAAAGTACCGGTGTAGATCATCTGCTTTACTTGATGGTTTACTATCTTACGGCTCTCGCTAATAACACGTTCTAGGGAGCGGATTTGTTGTAGGAGAAGGCTTATACCCATAACAAATGAGAGTAGGGTGAGGCCTATTTTATATTCAGCGCCGAGGTTAAGAAAAACTGCGCAGCTAATCGGTAGCATCGCTAGTAAATAAACAAGGCAAACACGCCAGGAAATTTTAGGGTTGGTTTTTCTCAGAAAAGGAGGGGTTTTGCCCTGTTTACGTAAGGTATAGATATGGTTTGCTCGTGCAACCACATCTTCTTTGGGTAGGCGGTAAATGCATTGATACTCAATGATTTTTCCTCCTTCCATGATAGGTATAATGTAGGTGTCCACCCAGAAAGTATTACCGTTTTTTGCCTTGTTTTTGATCATCCCCATCCAGGACCTACCTTGTGAAATGGTGCTCCACAGGTCTTTATATGGTCCATCTGGCATATCGGGATGGCGTAACAGTCTTATGTTGTTACCCAGAAGTTCACTAGAGCTGTATCCCGAAAGTTCTTGCAGGTCTTCACTGGAGTAAAGAATCTTACCCTCCGGGTCTGTAGTGAGGACAAACGTGTGATTATCAACAGTCGCGTTTGTACCTGTTTTATTGTTTTTATTCATTTGGTTCTTCTCAGGTTGATTAAGCTCAGGAGAAGCTTTGCAGAAAGGATGCCAAAACAAACAAAGGGCTAACTGTCTGTTTTATTGGGATTTATAAATGCGGAAACTTATAACTTTTATAGGGTTTTTCTTATTTGCTAAAAGTTGTCAGCAAATGATCAAACTCTGTTTGAAATAAGGCTGGAATGAACCAAAAGCAGAATAAAAAAAAGCCCTGACATGCAGGGCTAAAAAGCGCTTGTCGTTAATGACAAGTCCTATCAAGCAGTTACTTACAAAAGTAACTGAGAGCGAAGTTCAGTGTGAGAGGTTAAGTTTTAAGTAACTTACTTCCCTAATTTTTTGGCGGAGCTGCCGCCAATGCCAAAGTGTTGTTTTGGCATTTCATTAATCATTACACGTACACTTTCCTGTGGAGCGTTCAGCGCTCGCACGCAGGCAACAGTGAGTTCTTCGATAAGGCGTTCTTTCTGTTCCTCAGAACGGCCTTCCATCATATTCACTTGTAGAATTGGCATATGTTGTCCTTATCAGCTGTAGAGCCAGTCTTTCAGTGCTCGGGTGACTTTAGGCATGACCAGATAGGTCATTAGCAGAACCTGCGCGACGACCACACATAGGATTCGTAGCCACAGAGGCATCTGCTCCAGCCATGGGGCAAAGATCAGGTTCAGTGCTAGCACCAGTACATAAACGACCCCAATAAGCACCAAGGCCATCTTCTCTGGTCTAGGGTGTTTCTGAACGGGCAGTTCTGGCAGATCAAACCAGAACTCTAGTCCAGTACCGCGTTGGGTTTTGGCTTCCCCTTCCACCAAGCCGTCCAGCTTATCCAGCCATTGATTACGTAAATCGGATTGTTCCCATGTTTGGCAGTGTTGGTAACTGTCAAAGCGGTAGATCAGTACGTACTCAAAATTAGTAGCCTGACTTGGGCGCAGTACATTGGTGCCCAAGTGTCCAGGATAACTGGATGCCGCTTCTATCACCCCGGAGATCCACTGTTCGTATTCCACCTCAAAGCCGGGTTTGACCTTACGTGAAATACTTACAGTGACAGAGCCTTCGTCTCCGGGTTGGCAGACCTGTGTTTTTTCAGTCTCAGAAGCGATCATCCAGTTAATTCCTCTTTGCAGACAAGTTCTTTAAACGAACTTACCGCTGACTGTTCCCAGATCCTGATAACGGACACAGAAGCTGTCGCCTTTGTTGACCTGAACCGCTGCCGTAATAGCACCGATCATGATGAAAGTACCCGCAGGGATCTCTTCACCACGCTCGCCAAGCATGTTAGCCAGCATCGCTACTGAAGAAGCCGGGTGGCCCAGTACTGCTGCGCCTGCGCCCAGCTGAACCACTTCACCGTTGATCTCCATTACAACGCCTAGATTCTTAAGATCCAGCTCTTCCGCTTTCTTCATCGTGCCGCCAGCAATAAAGCGGCTGGAAGATGAGTTATCCGCGATTACGCTCTTAAGATCGAATTTGAAATCCTTGTAGCGTGAATCGATAACTTCAACTGCCGGCATAACAAAGTCAGTAGCACGCAGTACGTCACCGATATGTACACCAGGACCTTTTAGCGGTGCTTTAGTAACAAATGCCAACTCTGCTTCGATCTTCGGGTGGATTAGCTCATCGTGTTTGATTTCACCGCCATCCGGGATAGAGAAGTAATCCGCAAGGAAACCGTAGCATGGATGCTCAACACCCATCTGAGCCATTTTTGCCCAGGAGGTCAGGCCCATCTTCATACCCACGATTTTGTTACCGCGCGCTTCTTTACGGCGACGGATCTCCCACTGGATATCAAATGCATCCTTGTAGGTCATCTCAGGGAAATCGTTGGTGATCTTAGTGATCTCGTATGCCTGTAGCTCTGCGTTTTCACAGTGCTCAGCCAACTGCTCAATCTGTGCCTGAGTCAGTTTGTTTTCTTGTGCTTCAGCCATTAGATCAGCCCCTTTTCTTTTGCCATAGTTAGCGCCAGGTCTTCGATCATATCTTCCTGACCACCTACAGTGCCGCGACGACCCAGCTCTACCAGAATGTCACGTGCTTGAATGCCGTACTTCGCTTCAGCACGTTGAGCAAATAACAGGAAGGAGCTGTATACACCTGCATAACCCAGCGTCAGGGCATCACGGTCAACACGGATCGGTTGATCCATCAGCGGTACTACCACGTCTTCTGCCACATCCATGATCTTGTACAGATCGATGCTGTGGTTTGCTTGCATACGCTCAAGAACCGCAACGAACACTTCCAGAGGAGTATTACCAGCGCCTGCACCCAGACCTGCTACGGAGCCATCGATACGTACAGCACCAGCTTCAACTGCAGCCAGTGAATTAGCGATCGCCATACCCATATTGTGGTGACCGTGGAAACCGATCTCAGTATTCGGGTTCAGTTCTGCACGCAGCAGACCAATCTTCTCAGTCACTTCGTCTGGCAGCATGTAACCTGCAGAGTCGGTGCAGTAGATGCAGTTAGCGCCGTAGCTTTCCATCAGCTTGGCCTGCTCCAGAATCTTCTCTGCAGACACCATATGCGCCATCATCAGGAAGCCAACGGTATCCATCTCCATCTTCGCAGCCATACCGATATGCTGTTCAGATACGTCCGCTTCGGTACAGTGAGTGGCAACACGAATCGTGCTTACACCACAATCGTTTGCCATTTTCAGATGATC
>NZ_JAAEQH010000209.1 GCF_024231755.1 Neptuniibacter sp. | reverse complement strand
TCACTGGCCTGTGCAGTAAAACTGATTGTCCCAACTGCTGTTGGTGTACCTGAGATAGTACCTGCTTCACTAACGGTTAAACCAGTTCCAACTAAACCATCATCCAGATCCAGCCAGGTCTTACTTCCGGTTCCACCAGATGTGGCAAGTACTGTCGTATAAGGAATACCAATGGTCCATCCGGGAAGAGTTGCAGTTGTAATTGCCATTGCTGGATTTATGGTGAAGCTCACTAATTGTTCATCTTCATCAGGAGTCTCATCAGCAACATGCACCGTGAATGAAAAAGTTCCGGTTGTGGTAGGTGTTCCTGTAACTAACCCGGAGGTTGACATCGTGAAGTCAGTGCTGGCCAAGTCGCCATATAAATCGTCAAAAGTCAGGACGCCAATTCCGCCGCCAACATTGACCTGGGCTGAGTATGGTTGATTGATGGTCCATTCCGGAAGTGTCTCACTTATAATAATTGGAGGATTGACGCTACATTCGTATCTGACAACCTGAAAATCATCAATTGCGGCTTCCACAATCGAGCCGGTATTATCAGCCACATAAAACTGCACCATCATCTCATTGGTCGGTGTTACAAAATCACTGACCAAAAAGGTGTGTTCATACCATCCACCCTGAGCAACCAGACCGGTTGGGCCAACGGTTTCGACTAATACCCAATCGGTTCCATTGTTGTTTGAAACATATACAAGAAGTGGTTCCATAAAAGCGTTAGAACCAAGATTGTTTGATAACCAACGGGCATAATGAATAACAGCGTCACCGGTTGATAGGTCAAATGATGGTGAGATAATTTGTGTCCAACCATCATCAACATCAGAGTTATTTTGAGTAATATCATTATCGGTTAAAAAACATTGTCCCGATCCGTCATAAT
>NZ_JAAEQH010000208.1 GCF_024231755.1 Neptuniibacter sp. | reverse complement strand
ATTTAAAAATTGTAACTATCATAGCTAAGCTATAATAGGATGATGAGCTTTATGAATATGTATGCTTTGTTTAGTAGTTAGGATGTATTTATTCTCAGGCTAGGTATGGATTCCTACAACCAACAAGGAGGCAAATACAACTGGACTACTGTCAGTGCTGAAACCGTCAACTTTCCATTTCTTCTGAAGATTTTGCCGATGCTATTACAACAACTTCCTTTCTGCCTGAACCCTTTCCTCTCACCGCTATTCGAAACGCTCTGAACCGAACTTACTACTACAACATCAACCACCTACAACGCTCTGTCGTTCAAAACCAACTATCCACTGCCTCGCCAATGCAGCTTAACAATCTTATTCATCTCTATCCATTCTGCTGTGGAACGTAACATTCAATTTCCGTCCCCTTCCCTTCATTCCGTTGTGGGACGTGACCAAATACCTTCGCTTGCATTCGCTCCGCCACTTACCAAACAGAATGCACTGTTCTGATATCAACCGTTCTGGCACAGCTATCGCAGATGCTGCCCAATAATGCCCGACTTGAGCCCAAGCGCTTTCGTTTGCTCGCTGCGCCACTCATCCACTCGTCGTGGCCATCAATCAACAACCGTCCACTCTATCAACGAACATTCCACTTT
>NZ_JAAEQH010000207.1 GCF_024231755.1 Neptuniibacter sp. | reverse complement strand
TCACTGACAACAGAAACCAACCAAGAAAGATTAACGTAAACCTAGCGTTAGCAAACCCATACGGTTCTGCAAATCCATACTACACATCTGAGGACCATATATCTGTAGCTAAGTATTACCCATGCCTTGCGCCAGACATCACAAAGCTTTCAGGTGATGGAGACCTGTTTGTAGATAGTCGATTACAAATACAGACTAATTCTACAATGTCTAACATCGTAAACTCCACTCAAACCTTCACAGTGGGTGTTGGTGCGCCATCCCCAGTCACAACAAGTGGTGCTGGAACAGGAACATTAAGTTTTACTGTTGATGCTGTGGAAACAAGTAGTGGCTCAGGAGTGTACAGTTTGCAGCCAGGAATCATAACCTCTGGAGGACTAGACTACGAACCAGGTGACACCATAACCATACCAGGAAATACTTTAGCAAACTCTACTTGGGGTTTTGGCAACACTGGACTTTTTAATTTTACAGATGCAGTATTTGTTATTGGTAGAGAGAACATGGTTAGAACACCATCTATGTATGATGTTACCAGTCCTCTATTGCCTGATGGGGTTACATCTAACCCTTACTACGATGCGTCATTCACGGGTGACGAGCAGTTCTTGTCAGATAAGTTTGTAAGATTTAGTTACAGGTTTAAGTTTGAAGACAATGAATACTCTTTGATAGCTCCATTCTCTCAGGCTGCGTTTATACCAAAGCAGGACGGGTATTTTTTAGAGGACTCTATACCCACAAGCGTATTAGACAACGATGCCAACAGTGATGAGTTAAACACCCTTAAAAGCACCGTGGTTGACTTTTTTGAGAATAAAGTTGATAAGGTAGAGTTAAGTATACCAATGCCTGAGGGTGTAGTGTTAGACGGCCTTAATAACAACCTTTACGATAAGTACAAAGTCACGTCCATAGATGTACTATACAAAGAGTCTGAAGGCACAACTATAAGGGTGGTGGACACCATAACACTTGATGAGATAGAAACAGCTGATTCTGGCATCGACTATGTATACACATACAATTCATCAAAACCAATAAAGTCATTACCATCAAAAGAAACCATTAGAGTTAGTGATAGGGTTCCGTTAAGAGCTAAGGCTCAAGCGGTTGCAGGAAACAGGGTGATGTATGGTAACTTAACTCTAAGGAGTGCATCTTTAGACTCATTAAATTATACTGTATCAACTGGTGAAAAAATTACGTTTGGAGATTATGGCTCAACATCGCAGAGAGAGTACCCAAACCACACGTTAAAGCAAAACAGAACGTATCAAGTTGGGGTTGTTTTATCTGACAAGTACGGAAGACAGTCAGACGTTATACTATCCCCTAACTCAACAGTGTTTCACCCCTACAAGAGTTCGGTAATGGACTTAGATTATCTTGGTGATTCGCTACAGGTATTGTTTAACGCACCAATACCATCAACCTCCTCAAATTTAGGATATGTGGGATTGTATGACGAGACAACAAATCCTTTGGGTTGGTACAGCTATAAGATGGTGGTTAAGCAACAAGAGCAAAGCTACTACAATGTATACCTACCCACTATACTAAACGGATACCCACAGGACGTTTTTCGTGGGACAGAACTTACCGAAGGGCCAGGCGCACTAAACGACAGTATAACCACCAATCAAACAGATTTTAATGCAGGAACTTATACAGGAGAAGTTGGG
>NZ_JAAEQH010000206.1 GCF_024231755.1 Neptuniibacter sp. | reverse complement strand
AGTGGTTATCATCGTCGTAGTTTATCAGAAACAGGTATTTATCGACTCAAACGTATCTTCGGTGGATCCCTGAGCAGTCAAAACCTGGACAGTCAGAATGTCGAAGTGCGTCTTCGTTGTAAAGCTATGAACCTTATGACTGGGCTAGGTATGCCCAAAACATGTCCGCTTACATAATGTAAAGGGAACAAAGAAGGATACTACACTCTTTGGCTCTCTTTGGCTGATTTATGCAACAAAGCCGTCACTCTTACTGAATCGAATTATTGCCACGCCTTTGACTTCTACCCCACTCTACGGATCGGCGGTAATACCGCGATGATTCATCCACGCTGTTCGTGTCTTAACACTAATGACACGATCAATTGCATTAGGGTTTCTGTAAGCGTTTGTCTAAAACTGTTATCATGTGTTTTGGGTGTAGCCAATTGCAAATGGCTGGCGGTATAGCTACTAGCCAATGACATAATACTATTCAGGCCATAGTCACTAAACTCGCTTGAGTCGACGCCCTCTGCGATGACATCTTGTTGTGGTAAAATTTGTCTACGTTCATTGATTTCTCAACTATACGTGCTGATCAACAAGAATTGGGTTTCCATCGGGATCAATCGCGACAAAACTTGTTGGTCCGGTAGTAGCCTCGTCAGCTTCGCT
>NZ_JAAEQH010000205.1 GCF_024231755.1 Neptuniibacter sp. | reverse complement strand
GAAGCCGTTGTCTATATCTATCATGTTAAGTTCCGTAAAAATAATGTCGAGTATTCAAACTTTTGCTCTTGACAAAAGACATCATCTAGTGTCTCAACTAAATCTAACTTTAAATTTTTATCCAGGTTCTTTACCACCTGCACCATTCTGATTTCTACCTGTGGATAAATCTTCTCAAGTACAGGACGATACAGATAGTTAAGCTGAACCCATGCTTTCCTTGTTGCTTTTAGCTTGCACTCTAGGACTAATATAAACTTACGGTCGTCATTAGGCAGGACTATGATGTCGGGTTGACACCAACCTAGCCCACGCCTGTCCTCATACTCATACCATTGTCCATGTAGTACTTCCTCTCCATATAAAGCCTTGATGTAGTTGGCTATTCTATTCTCATAGATGAGCCCAGCTCTCTGGATACCCTTGATTCTTGGAGAGGAGATGAATCTAGGTTTATCCTCGAGAGCCTTCGCCCAACGTAGACCTCGGATTATATTGCGTCTTTTCTGCATAGGAATACCAATTCAGATTCAACACGGATATAACCAGAGTCTTCCATAGCTTGGATATACTGTGTAATCTCCCCGGGTGCCATAGTCTTGTTCAAAAGTTGCCGTTTAAACAGCTTCAGACGCACGTGAGAGCGGTTATTGTTAAACACAGTAGTCTCCAACCAACCCTTCATATCATGAGCAATTTTACCAGTCTTACTCATGCCAAAACCTTCCAATGCCTTAGGCATATACTTCTCTACATCAAACATAATCTCTTTAGTAAGAGCCCAATCACTGCCTGTAATTATCCTTGTCCCTCTACGTGAGGCAGATATAGACATAGCTACCTTAATAAAGTGAGATACTCTACGTTGATTGTACTCGATCATGTTAGGATCAGTGGGTTCTGGTTTTATATATTCTTGAAAATCTTTCTCGACTTCTTCATGTACCTCTGCATCAAAGGCAAATTGCCCATGCATTTTAGCTATCATACTAAGGTCATGTGTTAAGTCTTCGGCTACACTATCATCAATTCTTTTCTGATGTAAGCTTTGTGCTATCCTATGTCCTTCATGGTAGATAGGAAGTATCCTAGATAACAACCCTTGTGAAGCTGCATCCTCTGGTAAGTTATCCACAAACTGTTGAGGTGTAGCACATGCTATCCAGTTAAGACAAGGTCCTTTAATAAATTGTGATGAGCCTGTTTTAATTTGATGACTGTAAGAATCTTTACTATCCCACATGTCAGTCATAAACATCTGTAAGTATTGGTGGTTCCTATTCATGAACGTACCAAACTCTGATGTACATAATGTAAGTGATGAGTCGTAGAACATATCTTCTTTAGGTGTAGCACAACGTAAGTCTAGTCGTGTAACCTTAGACATTTCTACTGCTAATTTTTCTGGTGTAATTCTATCTTGTATAATATGCAATGGGTAATTTTTTAAACCGTATCTTGTTAACCCACTATTAAATTCATCATGATCTTCTTCTGTACCTACAGGTGTAGTAAGTTTAGCAAAGACTTTAGAGAACGGCAGGATGAGCGAGACAGATTTGTTTCTACCTGGTGGTGCAACTAGTACAACAAACATGTTAGGTCTGATATCATAGTTAGTCATAGACAACCAACACTTACGACCTAGTGCTCCAGCCACAGCAGAAATTGCTGTCCATGTAGAGAACCTATCTGGTATCGGACTACCTGTTGTAGCCTTTACACATGCCTTAATAAAATCTGTATTCTTACGCATTGGCTACCCACTTCTTTAAGTTTTTCCAAGAGTCCCCTACCTCTGCATCTGAAGGTATCACCATGCTTCTGCCTTTAACATCAATAGGATTTTCTAAACAATCAATTACCTTAGGAATTAAATAGTCTACCTTATCATTAGGACATTGACCTAAGACTGCATCATGCACCTGTCCTAATATTTCTACACCTTCTTGAAACAACTCAGACCATACTCTATATAATCCTTTGTTAAGTAAGTCACCGATAGTAGATTGTGGAAGATAGGCTATAGCTTTTCTTGCATAGTGTTCATCATCTAACCTACCCCAGAATTGTCTGCGTCTACCGAACGGTGTAACTAAGTTACCTGTTGATTGTAGTTCTTTAATAACTTCTGTGTGCCATGTTCTTATACCAGGAAATGCACCAGCTACACGCACAAGTACTTGCGTGCCCGATCCAATCTTCTCTCCTAGTTCCATGAGTTCGTCGAAGCCCCCTTTCTTATCCTGTTTATGCCAACGTTCTAACGAGGCTAGTGGCACAATACCACCAAAGTATAAGAGTTGGAATCTTGTAGCATGTGCTACTTTAATCTTTGTATGTCTTGCTACTGTGTTAGCTGACGCACCATAGTTAGTACCATGACCAGCCCTTTTACATACATCACGATACGAGAAGTTACCATAGTAAGGTCGCTCTGCTAGTGTTCTATTCTGTGCATTGTCTTCTGTCCAACCCATGTTAGGCCACACCATCTTGGCTACCTCAGTGTGTAGATCTGATGATTCAACAGCGTTGATATAACCTGCATCACCTGAGAGGTATGCCGTTGCCCTGGATTCAGCTGCTTGTAAGTCGGCATAAAACATAGTACGTCCTCTGTCTGGTATGAACATAGCCCGCAAGTCCTTTGTAATATTCTGTAAGTTTGTACCTGTTCTCCAGGG
>NZ_JAAEQH010000204.1 GCF_024231755.1 Neptuniibacter sp. | reverse complement strand
GACGGCGCAACGGTCGCTATTAACTTTGACTCAAGAACAGGAGCGCACCTTATTACAATAGACACCTCGGCACATTCTGATTACTCCACAGGCTCGGAATACGCAGTTCTTGTAGAAGGCACTACCGTTGACAGCGGGACTATAACCGCATGGGTAGGGGCGTTCAGTATAGAAAGAGCAGGCGGGGCGTTGGCTATTGCCAAACTAATACAGGCAGCCACTATTACTAACGCAGCAGGAGCAGATGTCGCAGCAGACATTATCGCAGTAAAAGCGGAAACAGCGTCCATTCTAACAGACACAGGGACGACTATTCCAGGCACTATCACAACGGCTCAGAACGACCTTGATACCCTCACGGGCGCAGACGGCGTTACTCTTGCCACAGCGCAGGGGAATTACGCACCTAATACCACAGTTCCAGACGCAGCAGGGACAGCAGCAACACCGGCAGAGGTAGCCACAGCGTTGGCTGATATTCATTTAGACCATCTTTTTGCAGCAACATACGACCCTGCAAGCAAGCCAGGCGCAGCAGACGCTTTACTTAACGAGATTATAGAGAACGATGGTGGAGTATCGAGATTCACAGAAAATTCACTCGAACAGGCACCTTCCGGTACAGGAGCGAGTGCTGCAACAATAGCAGACGCAGTTTGGGACGAAGCACAGGGCGATCATGTAGGGGCAGGGACTTTCGGAGTAGTCGCTTCCGAGGTTGCTGATCTACAAACTCAGGTAGGAACAGCAGGTGACGGACTCACTAATATAACATGGAATGCTTCATGGGACGCAGAAGTACAGTCAGAGTGTACCGATGCTTTAAACGCATACGACCCTCCAACAAAAGCAGAGATGGACACAGGGCATGGTCTTTTAGCGACCGAGGCGAAGCAGGACATCATAGACACTAACGTAGACCAGATTGAGACTGCGGTAATAACAAATGCAGCAGGGACGGATATAGCAGCAGACATCATAGCGGTTAAGGCGGAGACAGCAAATATCTTAACAGATACCGCAGAGATAGGGGCAGCGGGAGTAGGACTCTCGAACATAACATGGAACGCAAGCTGGGACGCTGAGGTTCAGAGTGAATGCACAGACGCACTCAACGCCTACGACCCCCCGACTAAAGCGGAAATGGACACGGGTCACGGACTCCTTGCAACAGAAGCCAAACAGGACACGATAGACGGTATAGTGGATAACATCTTAATAGATACCGGCACTACCTTGGACACAATCGTAGACGCAGTTCTTGTAGATACGGGAACTACTATCCCAGGTCTTATTGCTGCTTTAAATAATATTTCAGCAGCGGATGTAAACGCACAACTCGTAGACGTGATGGCAACAGACACCCACGCAGAGATAGGACAGGAAGCACCCGCAGCAACTCAGACTTACGCAAAGATGCTTGGGTACTTATATAAACAGTGGAGAAACAAACACACTCAGACAGCAACAGGTTACATTCTGTACGCAGACGACACCACGACTGTAGACCAGAAACGAACAGTGAGTGATGACGGAACAACAGCAACTAAAGAGGAGATAGCAACAGGTCCGTAATGGCAGTTGATACAAGAGCTAAAAGATTTTC
>NZ_JAAEQH010000203.1 GCF_024231755.1 Neptuniibacter sp. | reverse complement strand
GTTGTGCTCCAGATATCAGACTCAACACCAAACTCTTCGCTAAGAATTTCAGCCGCAGCTTCAACTTCGCGAAGGATAGTGCCACAGCCCATTAGCTGAACTTTCTTATCAGAATCTTTACCCTCTTTCAGCAGATACATACCTTTGATAATGCCTTCTTCGGCATCCTTAGGCATTGCTGGATGATGGTAGTTCTCGTTCATTGTCGTGATGTAGTAGAAGCAGTTCTCCTGATCCTGATACATACGACGCATACCGTCCTGAACAATCACTGCCAGCTCGTAGCCGTAAGTTGGATCGTAGGACTTACAGTTTGGAATCATCTGCGCCATCAGGTGACTGTGACCATCCTGATGCTGCAGACCCTCACCGTTCAGCGTAGTACGACCGGATGTTGCACCAATCAGGAACCCACGCGCTTGCATATCACCTGCTGCCCAAGCCAGGTCCATCACACGCTGGAAACCAAACATAGAGTAGTAAATATAGAACGGCACCATGGTGCAGTTGTTGTTTGCGTAAGATGTAGCCGCAGCCATCCATGCAGACATCGCACCTGCTTCGTTGATACCTTCTTCAAGAATCTGACCAGTTTTGGATTCTTTGTAGAACATAATCTGATCCGAGTCATGCGGTACGTAACGCTGACCTTCAGAGGTGTAGATACCCAACTGACGGAACATACCTTCCATACCGAAAGTACGGGCTTCGTCAGGTACGATTGGTACGACACGTTCACCCATATTTTTGTCTTTAACCAGTGTACTCATGACACGGTTAAGAACCATCTGGGTAGAAGCTGAACGCTTACCGCTGTCTTTCAACTGGCCGTCAAAATCAGACAGTGGCGGCGTTTCCAGTTTTTCGAACTCTGTGCGGCGCACCGGGTAGAAACCACCCAGACTTTCACGACGTTCGAACATGTATTTCATTTCTGGAGAGTCTGGCGCTGGGCGGTAGTACGGAACTTCCTTCAGCTGCTCATCAGTCAATGGGATATTAAAGTTGTCACGGAAGTCTTTCAGGTCATCCATTGCCACTTTTTTCATGGAATGGGTATCGTTTTTCGCTTCACCAGACTTACCAGTACCGTAGCCTTTTACAGTCTGCGCCAGAATTACTGTTGGCTGACCTTTATGATTAACTGCTTCGTTATAAGCCGCGAATACTTTATATGGATCATGGCCACCACGGTTCAGGTTCATGATGTCTTCATCAGACAGATCAGCAACCATCTCTAGCAGCTCAGGGTACTTACCGAAGAAATGCTCGCGGGTGTATGCACCACCGTTCGCCTTGTAGTTCTGAAGCTCACCATCACACACTTCATCAAAGCGCTTCTGCAGAAGACCTTTAGTATCTTTTGCAAACAGAGCATCCCAATGACGCCCCCACAGACACTTGATAACGTTCCAACCAGCACCACGGAAAATACCTTCCAGCTCCTGAACGATCTTACCGTTACCTCGAACAGGGCCATCCAGACGCTGCAGGTTACAGTTCACAACAAAGATCAGGTTTTCTAGCTGCTCACGGCCTGCCAGTGAAATTGCACCCAGAGATTCTGGCTCATCACACTCACCATCACCCAGGAATGCCCATACTTTACGATCACCACGGTTAATCAAGCCACGTGCTGACAGGTAGCGCATTACGTGCGCCTGATAGATTGCCTGAATCGGACCCAGACCCATAGATACCGTTGGGAACTGCCAGAAATCAGGCATCAACCAAGGATGCGGATATGAGGAAAGACCATGACCGTCTACTTCACGACGGTAATTATCCAGCTGATCTTCTGTCAGACGGCCTTCAAGATATGCACGGGAATAGATGCCCGGAGAAATATGCCCTTGGAAGAAGACCATATCAGATTCCTGGCCACCCTCATTACCTCGGAAGAAGTAGTTAAAACCAATATCGTAAAGGGTTGCAGAAGAAGAGAAAGATGAGATGTGACCACCCAGGCCATCATCATTATCATTAGCACGCATAACCATCGCCATGGCGTTCCAACGAATAAAAGAACGAATGCGGCGCTCCATAAACAGGTCGCCTGGCATACGCGCTTCATCTTTTGACCGGATCGTATTTCGATATGGGCTTGTTAGGGCCGCTGACGAACCAACCCCCATATCCATAGCCTTCTGGCCTAGCTTACTCAGAATATATTTAGCCCGATCATCACCATCATTTTTGGCTACGGACTCAAGTGCATCCAACCACTCCTGGGTTTCAATTGGATCAACGTCATCAATAATGTCTTGCACTTTGACCTCTCCACTCTCAAAAAAGTTAACGCATTATGTGTTTTTTAATAGATGACCTTTGTCAGTAGTGGGTGCTTATGTGCTTCCTATCAGCAAGCAAATCCACCTGAACAAGTCTTGTAGTAATTATCTTGTAGTTATACTACATAATTATTACCAAAGTGTCTACAATCTAATGAATTTTAGATCTTTAGTACTAATTAAAAGATTTAACAGGAACTTTCTTGTAGTAAATATACAATTTATAAGTCGGTACTAATATTCGCGCGCCTCAACGCTCGCTCCAACCTTGTATTTTCACGCTCACCCTCCAACAGAGCATCTTCGACATAAGCCAGATGATGATGCGCAGCCTGACGAGCTTTTTCAGGGTCCCCTTCGAGAATAGCATCCATCAGCACTTTATGCTGGGAATGGATCTTTTCACGGTAATCGGAACGGGGATAGATATTCTTCAGGTTATCCCAGATATGCTCACGCAGCAGATTGAACAGCGCGCGCATCATATGCAGCAAAACCATGTTGTGTGTGGAGGCCGCTATCGCCAGATGAAAATCAACATCGGCATACACCTCTTTCTGTATCTCTTTACTGTCGTGGTACTTTTGGAGCTCCGCATAACATTGCAGAATCGCTTCTTTATCAGCAGGCGTACTACGAAGTGCAGCATAATAAGCGGCCACCCCCTCAAGCGCATGACGGAATTCAAGAAGGTCGTATTGAGCTTCCGGGTGAGCACGAAACAGTTCAAGCAGAGGATCAGAGAAAGAGCCCCCTAGGTCTTCCGACACATAGGTTCCTCCGCCCTGGCGGCTTATCAATAAGCCTTTTGCCGCAAGCTTCTGCACAGCTTCACGCAAAGATGGCCGAGAAACTTCAAACTGTTTTGCAAGCTCCCGTTCAGGCGGCAGCTTCTGACCTGGTTTCAACGTTCCCTCCAGTATCATGGCCTCCATCTGCTCCATGATTACATCAGATATTTTCGGCTGCTTAACCCTGTTATAACTCATCTTCTTCACTCTATTTATATTTGGTAAGACCAATAAAAATACTAATCCAATCCAAGATCAGAAAACAATAATTGATTTAGATTATTTTTCATAACGCTACCGAACCCTCTCTAAAAGCCCAGAAAACATAGACTATTCGACATTTAAACTCGTTCTTAAAAATCCCAACTATAGTTACTTAAGCAAAAAAAAACATTGACATCACCTGCTCAAAAAAAATACAGTAGGAAGTCTCTTACGGTAAATTGGTCTTACCAATTGAGATTGTCGCAGCGCAGCATAGGTTCTTACAGGTCTTAAATCCTCTGCTGACTGCGACCCGATACTAAATATAAAAAAATGAATCTCTAGAGGATGTAACATGAAAAAGTTCGCCAAGTCTCTGATTTCTGCAGCTGTAGTCACTGCTGCTGTAGCAGGTACCACAGCTCCAGCTCAGGCTGCTGACAAACTGCTTCTGAAAACTCCAATCGCTTTCGGTTCTCACCTTCCAGCACTAGGTACTCCAATTGTTTGGGTTGCTGATCAGTTGAAAACTGTGAGTGACGGTAAAGTTAAAATGAAGATCTACGAGCCAGGCAAGCTGGTTAGTCCTAAAGAGATTCTGGACGCTGTATCTTCCGGTAAAGTTAACTCTGGTTACTCCACAGCTGGTTACTGGCAGGGCAAAATGCCTGCAGCAGCACTGTTCTCCGCTGTACCTTTTGGTCCGGAAGCAGGTGAGTACATGGCATGGTTGTACTATGGTAACGGCATGAGCCTTTACCAGGAGATGTATGACAACGCTGGCTACAATGTAAAAGTTATGCCTTGCGCAATCATCTCTCCAGAAACATCTGGCTGGTTCTCCAAGCCAATCGAAAAGCCAGAAGATCTAAAAGGTCTGAACATGCGTTTCTTCGGTCTGGGTGCTTCCGTAATGGAAAAACTGGGCGTAGGTACAGTTCAGCTACCAGGCGGTGAAATCTTCGGTGCTCTGGAAAAAGGTGCAATCGATGCATCTGAATTCTCTCAGCCAGCAATCGACCAGCGCCTAGGTTTCCACAAAATTGTTAAGTACAACTACTTTCCAGGCTGGCACCAGCAGGCAACAGTTTTCGAACTGCTGATCAACAAAGACACCTGGGGCAAGATGAGCAAAGGTCAGAAAGCACTGGTTGAAACAACCTGTAAAGCGTCTATGACTAATGCAATTGCTGAAGGTGAAGCGATGCAGTTCCCAGTAATGGAAAAAGCTAAGCAGAACGGTGTTGAGATCCGCTACTGGAACGAAACAATGCTGAGCACTTTCAAATCTACATGGGATGAAGTTGTAGCTGAGAAAACTGCAGCTGATCCATTCTTCAAGAAAGTATGGGATGACATGAGCGCATTCCGTAGCGGTTACGATCTGTGGGAAGCTAACGCATTCCTGCCACGTGCATCTAAGAAGTAATACCGCAAACTTGAGACTGCACCAGGGGCAGTCTTCCTGATACAGGCAGCACGCCTCCATAGCGATATTTGAAGGGGATATCGCACCGGAGGCGTCGCTCCCACAAAGCCCGATACTAGAGTTCTTTCACTCCCAGTTTGTATCCGGGTGCATTTTATAACTATAAATAGATTAGGTTATTGGATTACATGTCCCATTTGTCCAATCCTGATCACTAATAGCGAAGGTAAGTTTCCGTGACAGAAAACGAAAAACTGACCCCAGTCCCACTCGCTGATGCTATCGATAAGTTTATTCAGCGACTCGGTCTCACAATCGCTTGGGCTTATGTTGTTCT
>NZ_JAAEQH010000202.1 GCF_024231755.1 Neptuniibacter sp. | reverse complement strand
GGTTGACCAGCCAGCGAACCAGTCGATAGCGACCACAGAGTGAAATCCAATTAAGGAAATCATCCCTACCCAATTACATGGGCCAAAGGGCTTGCACCCAGAGGTAGCTGATGGTCTGATCCATGGGGATCTTTGCTAACTCATGCATGAACTTTGACCATTTTTACCAGCCTCGCCCTACGTGTGGCCACTTACTGATACTGGGTTTGAACCAGCCTGCTTAGCCACTGCAACTCCTAGACTGTCTGACTTAAGCCCCAGCCTAGGTAAGCAAGCTAAACCCAACTACCAGCAGCCCGACCAACCATGCAGACTAGACGGCACCACAGTAGGACGTTAATTCGCCCTTCGCTAGGCATGGGGGCCTTCAGTCCTCTCCCCTGCACTATAACTGAAGTTTTACATGCCCCCGGACCCTTACGAGCCCACTGCCGCCTGTTCAGGACAGGAATTTGGGGAGCCCATTTCCCCTCACCCATCCTGTCAGCCTTTATACCAATATACCAACTACACAACTTCCTGTATTTTGTACACACCACTGTATTATTGTACTAGCATTGTGCCATTATTGTATTACTGTATTATTACTGTATGTGCATAAACAAAAGTTAACCTGTACAACATCGCATCACTGAATGGCAATTGGAGGCACAAACTGACCTAATACCTACTCAGAGGTACTAGGTGACCTATTTTTGGACATCCATTCTTTGTACATATTTCTTCAGCTTAGAAATATGTACACGGTCATATTTTCCAGCAGGGTCATCGAATAACCGCAAAATTACAGTGG
>NZ_JAAEQH010000201.1 GCF_024231755.1 Neptuniibacter sp. | reverse complement strand
GACGTACAAGTCGGTATGTTGCAATGGCTGTGTTCTATGCATGCCAGATACATCGCTCACATTCATTACTGATCGCACCGCAGCATAACGCTTGTTGCCTGCACTCGTATTTGTATCCGTTCCTTGCACGTAGGGTCGCTTCCCCTCACTCTCTGTTGCTCCCGTCCATGTGGTTTCCTTATCGTTCTTCTTGTTCGTTCCAGCATACTCACGCAACCGTTTCCTGTACGGTCTTCATTCCTTTCTTCCATCTCGACATGTCCACAATCATTCTTTTCTTTCACGAACTCACTGACCTATGTTTATGCTGTGTAGCTGCTGCCTTTGTTGTGTAGACCCCCGACGTTTGCATTCATTACTCCTTCTGACGACACGTCCGTTCCATATCGTTTCAACATCTACATCTGCTTGACCTTTTCACGAACATCTGCACCATCCGTCCTGCGATGTACCAACCGCTATTTACGTTCCTGCTCCACTTTTTACCGGTAGAATGCCAGCGCATAACTGGTAGGATTTCCTACACTCTTACCAGTAATTCTCTGGTAAACTACCAGTAAATCACCGGCATACTACCAGCAATACCCTTTCAGTGCAGTCCGTTGCTTCGTCGTCGCAGAAGATCGTTTCACTTACAAAACAATGCAGATGCACAAACATCTCGCCGCACATAAGTGTGCATCAAAACTCGGCACTGAGTGACTGTGGATCAGCTATAATAACTTGTTAGTCTAGTGGTCAATTACACAAACAAATTTTTATATTGATAATCACCAGGGGGGAACGCAGCGCAGAGCTGTGAACAGCAATCTATACGCAGGAGCAGCTCCTCTACAACATACCTGGGCTAGAACCCGCAGGTACCCAAATTGTGGTACCTGGGTGCCAAAAACCGAAAAACAATTTAACCCAAAAAAAGTACCCTGATCTCACATTATCAGAAAAATAGCATAACATG
>NZ_JAAEQH010000200.1 GCF_024231755.1 Neptuniibacter sp. | reverse complement strand
TAGGTGATGTCAGCTAAATATACTTCATCATTCTGGATCCCTTTGGGGTCTAATGCCTGGGCTCCACCCGCACCTATACCGCCATCATTACTGATCCAACTCCAGAGATTTAATTCCCAGTTTTTATTGCTTAGGCCAAGTCTTGTTTCGAGGCGTTCGTTCCCTGTAGATAAAGCTCCTGGCGCCAGGGATACATCGGTGAGTAGAACACCATCCAGAGTTGATTGAAGGTCAGAGCCGATTACTCGGTCTGAATCCCCATTGGTATGCTGGTAGGACAGGCTGAAGAGCAATTCCATATCATTCCAAGAATCACCATGCTGTAGCCATAGGTCACGAGAATCAAAGGAGCCAACGCGAGCCCCCATTTCAGTGCCTGCTATCGACTGAGCATCTTTAGTAATGACATTGATAACACCTGAGTAAGCGTCAGCTCCATAAACGGCTGAGCCGGGGCCCCGAATCACTTCAACCCGCTCAATTGCTGCAACCGAAAGATTAAATAATTCGGGGCGGCTACCTGAATGGGAATACTGAAAAGGCACACCATCAATAAGTAATAACACTTGGGAATTGTAGCCGGTATGAATTCCCCTGATTGAATAAACAGGATTTAGACGGTTTAGTGCCGAAGGTGCGATATGTAATCCGGGAACGCTCTCCAGTACCTCGTTAAGCGTTCTGGCCCCCAATTCTTTAATGGCTTCTGCAGAAATCACAGACGCTACAGCGGGTGCCTTATCAATAGATTTTTTACTACCGGTAGCAATACTTACGAAAGCTTCTTCCCCGTAGAAGTCAGCAAATTCACTTCCTTCTTCAAAAGAGTTTTCCTCAGCGGCATGTGTTAGACCACCTGAACTCATCATCATAGGAAGTACTAGAAGGACGCTTAGCCTGCTTTTCATAATTGTTTTCTTCTGGCCTGTTAAAGACTACAAAATGTTATAAATATCAGATATTAACCCGCTTGAACATCGTCAATGGATTCCAACCTGTTAATACAAAAGGTAAATGTACTTCCTTGACCCTCTTCACTGCTGACTAACAGTGATCCTCCCATCATTTCAGCGAAATGTTTGGAGATGGCTAATCCTAGGCCAGTACCACTGTGTTTACGTTTTACACTGCCATCGAGTTGCTCAAACTTTAGGAAAATCTGGTTCAGTTGTTCTGCGGGAATACCTTTCCCTGTATCCGATACTTTCCAGATGATTTCACGGTCATCAATTGAACAAACGAGTACTATCTTGCCATTTTCAGTAAATTTGCATGCATTGGATAACAGATTTATCAGGACCTGCTGCACTTTTTCTTTATCCAGTTCCACCCTGTAATCCTGCTCCGGATAAGTAATGGAAAAGAGATTATTATGCTTCAAAGCTAAGGGGCGGATTGTGCTTTCAACCTCTTTGCATAATGAGGTGAGAGAGCATTGCTGAATCATCAGATCCATCTTTCCTGCTTCACACTTCGCTAAATCGAGAATCGAATTGATCAGATGCAGGAGTCTTTGAGATGACTGCAAAGCTGAGTTTAGGTCTTCTACCTGATCATCAAATTCGGGATGGAATTCAAGCTCTTCTATAACCAGCTCGATGTAACCGGTTACAGCTTGAAGTGGTGTGCGTAACTCATGGCTTATATTCGCCAGAAATTCTGACTTTGATCTGGCTGCAACCAGTGCAGCATCACGAGCCAAGACAAGCTCTCGGGTGCGAACTTCAACTTCAGATTCTAGACCGCTGTTGAGAGCAATGAGTGCATCTTCTTGTATCTCAAGAGCACGCATCATGGCGTTATAGCTTTTTGCCATACTGCGAACTTCTTTGGGGCCTTCAACAACGGCATAGGTATGTTCGCCAGACGATTGAGCAAGGTCCATGGTTTGAGAAAGTTGGAAAATTGGACGTGTTAGCTTTTGTAATACCTTATAGAGCAGCCAGATAAAGAATACTGAAAGGATTAAAGTTGTTATCAGGTTATAAGTGATCAGGTTTTGAGTAAGTTGTTGGAGCGATTGTTTAGAGACTTCCAATACCACAAAGCCAAGTAAATTTGCGGCCTCGGGTTCAATTAGTAATTGATCGGCACCATTGGATTCAGATGATGTCTGAATGTCCAGAAAGACGGGTGCAGCAATTAGCCAGGCATTGGCTGTATCTCGGACAACCTTGGCATTCTCTGTTGCAAACCATTCGGTAAGTTCCGTAGGCTCCCAGTTGATATTCCCTTGGGAGAGAAGAGGGCTTTGATTGTCGGTAAAGATAACTACACCTGTCACATCATTAAAACCTAATACCTGTGAGAGGGCTTCCTGCGCATTTTCTTTGCTGGCTGTAATCAGAGACAGCACACTTAACCGGGATAAATTTTCTGCGATCCTAAGAGAGTTCTGCTTAAGGGCTTGCTTGGATTGGTTGTAAGAAGTCCATACAGAGGTAACCGAACTGGTGAGCGATAACAGACAGATAACAACTATCAAGAAAATCAGGAGTTGTCGCCACATACTGCGTTTTTCGTAACGACTCAGAAATCGCATCTTATCCTCTCTAATAATTACTTTGAGGGAATGTTTGGTAAAAAGAACTCTTCAACTGCGAACTGTATTCCAATCCAAGATGAGATGCGGTTCGCAAATTGACGCCGACCCTTAAAGAATCTGAAAGTTGAACCCCTGGTTTTTCCCCTTCGTGAAACATTGAATTGAGCATCTCAGCCAGTCGCACACCGTCTTGAGAACTGTCAGGAAAAAGGGTGAATAGGAAACCGCGTTTCACGTGCCCAGGTTTGCTGGAAAAAACGACCAGGTTATTTTCCCATGATTCCCTGAGTAACAGCGGCAGAATGACCTTTTCATTGGCGGTAACGGAATCCAGCGGCACCCATATAGAATCTTTTTTCTGATCGGCAGTTTTTAGGATCTGTTGATAATGCTTAACGGCTTCCCGAATATCTGCAGCCTTATAAGAGATGAGTTCAAGCTTATTAGTCTGCGCAGACGTTTGGGCTTTATCTATTAGCCACTGGGTTTTTGCTGTGTAAACAACATGGATCCTCTGAGTATCTGGTGAAAGCTCACGGAGTTGTTTAAACAGGTTGGTTGGGTTGGCAATCAAGCTCACACCAGAGATGCCATTGGGTTTAATTGGCAATGCGCCCGTAACTAAAGGATATTTATTCTTTAAGATTTTGTTGAAGGAAAGTCCTCTTCGCCCTAAGGTCACAACCATATCAACCTGGTCGCTCTCCATTTTTTGCAGCAAACTGTCCGGGGCAACTGGTGAGTCAATCGGGTATTTAACCAATGTACCGAAGTGCTTGGCTTCAATGCCCTCGATTATTTGATCAAACACCTGTTTATATGGGGCAGGGACCTCAGGATATACGATTGCCAGAGTAGCAGCAGCGGAGGGCGAAGCTAGAAAAACAAAGGTTATACAGGCTTTATAAAACAATAGCCGGGTAGAAATCAGTAGCTTGTATTTTGACGAACTCCATCTGCATCTAGGCATTAGCAAGCAATCCATTAAACCTTCAGTCAAGCTTATTATTTTTATCTTAATATCAGCAGGTTAAAGAAATGACCTAAATCTGTCAGACGCTGATAGGGAAAGTAATACTCCAATTTCTTGCATTATAAACCAGTAATACCCGTCTTTGGCTAGTGTATTAACTCTTGTTCCTAAAATACTTCGACTTCTATTGTTTAAAACAAAGTGTGATTAACCAAAACCTTAAAAGCTCATAACATTCAGACTCTTAGGGGAAATCAGTAGAATCATGAACGCAACGATGATACTAACCCTGATAGCTGAGTTATTCTGGCATTACTCAACTGGCGATAATCGAGATAGGGGCAGACGATCAGCTTGTTTTCTGGATCAATCGCAAAGTAATTGTCTACCCAGTGCAAGCTTCCCAACCCCAATTGGTTCGCATAGGTTTTACCACACACGATATGAATTATTTCTTGTTTGCTAAGATCAGGTTTGGAGAAAAGCAGAGCGGCATCACCGTGTGATTGGAATAGGTCTGAGTCACGCAAGCGTTGCCATGTAGCAGGAAGGTTTGGCTTCTTTTCCTCTGAGTAGAGCTGAAATAGAAATTTAGCACTGACGTTGAATACTTTCCGCCAATGGTTACCTGTTTCCTGGGCAATGTAAGCTATTTCACCCGGCACCATAGACCGTAGGCGGTTAAGGCTCGGATAGTCATCCAGCTCTGGCCTGTTAGCTATATATATGGCGATGGAAAAGTTGTGGGGGCCTAAACCTATCATCTACTCACACCTGCCGGTGGATTTGCGGCTATTCTGTAACGTGGATTAATTAAATCAAGTCAGATATTTTGGGGTAAAAGGGTTAGGAAAGTAAGTATGTCTTCCGAGCACAGTCATCTGGTACATATCAAAACTCATGAAGAACTCGCGTTGTATGAGCTGATCCCCGATATTGTCTGGGTGTTTGATCTTGATAAGCATGGCTGGTGGTGGGGCAATTCTGCGGCTATTAGTTTTTGGGGACTGAATACTCTGGATGAACTAATTAATAAAGATCTTTCAGGGGATACGCAGGGAGCACGTGATCGAACAGTACAAACTTTCGAGTTGGCGGCTAAGAATGGTTTAACTATCGACCCCTGGACCACTTATCCTGATGGCAAACCGAAAACACTATATATGCGCCATCGTGCTTGCTTGCTGGGTCCTGAGAAGCATCGTGGCATCATTGCATACATCAATGAAGAGGTGAATCTGGGAGAGACACCGGAGAACTTATTATTGGTGGAGGCGATGCGTTACACCACTGTATTGGTTACCAGTTTTACTTTTGATGGGCAGGTTATTGTAGAGAACCCATCTGCAACTGAAGCTTACAAACACATCCAGCACCTGCCTCAGAATGATGGAAACTCCCCTTTTAGTTTGCGATTTGATAATCCGGATGAGGGGCAGCGTTGCCTCACACGTGCAGTCGAACAACAGGGAGGGCGCTGGACCCATCTAATGCACACAACTCAGGGGCTACGAAAGCATACGCTGGATATCCGGGTTACAAGGCACCCTTTAAGTGGTGAGTTCTTAATCCTTATGGCGGAATATGATGTCACCGAATTGCATCAGGCATTGGATAAAGCCGAAGAGGTGCAGGGTGAGCTGCGCCGCATGGCGCACTATGATGCGTTGACCGGTTTGCCTTCTCTCTATTTCCTGCTGGAGAATGCTGAGATGTTCTTCGCCAATGCGATCAGAAATCGTGATCAGGTCGCAGTGCTCTTTATTGATCTGGATGGATTTAAAAAGGTCAATGATACTTGGGGCCATCCGATAGGGGATCGGGTATTAATCGATGCGGCTACACGTATATCTCAGCAGCTCCGACGTGCGGATCAGGCTTCTCGTATAGGAGGTGATGAATTCTTAGTTATGCTCGGAGGCGTAAATAAACCTGAGGATGCCGGTGAGGTCGCGCAAAAACTGATTGATGTGCTAGAACAGCCTTTTATCTTCGAATGTGAAGACAAGGACGATATTGAGGCAAGAATAAGTGCCAGTATTGGCATCGCGTTTTGTCCTGATCACGGAGATGATCTGGAACAGCTGATCAAAGTTGCTGATACGGCAATGTATAAAATCAAACATTCGGGTAAGGGGAGTTTCAGCTTTGCTGAAATCCTATAGTCACGCATTAGTGACGTAATTCGATCTCTTTTTGCAAAATGCTGTCAGCATCTAGTTCTGCTATAGCTACCTTCTCATTGATTGGGATATCTCCGCTGAGTTGTAGAGCCAGATAGCGCATACAGCAAACACGGAGGAATGAGGTAAAGTTGCCAAGGTCATGTCCTGCATCAATCGACTCATGGTAAAGCCGAGTCAGCATCTGCGGGATGTTCATATGGTCACGCCGCGCAATACTTTCTAAAGTGCTCCAGAAATAGTTTTCTAACCGCACACTCGTCACCATACCGTCAATTCTGATGGAGCGGGTACTGCTCTTCCACAGCTGTGCATCTGCATCGATAAAAAGTTTACACATACCAACCTCTTTATAATATCCAGGGACTGAGTATAGCGGCTAACGACCTGCTGGGCTGGATGGCCGTTAGGGAACCTGCGAATAAGTCCTGGACTTCCTCAGTGGGCAATAAAACGACTTAATACCTCAAGGGCACCTAGTGCGCGAAAGGCAGTGTAATGACTAGTCCTTTCCAAACTGCCTGACAAAGCAGTAAGTCGTTTAAGTGTCCACCCCTCGGGGCTTACAGAGCGATCCAATCCCTTCGTTAACGATTTTCAGCGTACAACCAGTATGCTTGTAATCGTTGCCTTGATATTGTAGCGCTCTGTAAGCCTGAGTCGTTCAGGACTTGTTCGCAGGTTCCTTAGCCTGATTACATCTCTGCTTATTGATTGAGTAGAGACATAAACTGGGACAGCCATGCAGGATGTGCAGGCCATGCTGGGGCTGTGACCAGATTACCATCGGTCAGTGCCGCATCAATATCGATCTCAGTATATAAACCACCAGACTGATTTACCTCTGGCATACAGGCTGGGTAGGCGGAACATTTTTTACCTTCAAGCACACCTGCTGCAGATAGCAATTGAGCACCGTGACAGATGGCTGCAACCGGTTTGTTTTCCGCAAAGAAGTGACGAACCATTGCTAACACTTCTGGATTCAGACGTAGATATTCCGGAGCACGACCACCAGGGATTACCAGAGCATCATATTCTTCTGCTTTTACATCTGCGAAAGTCGCGTTCAGGGTGAAGTTGTGACCACGTTTTTCGGTATAGGTCTGATCACCTTCAAAGTCGTGGATAGCTGTTGCAACTGTATCACCGCTGGCTTTATCCGGGCAGACCGCATCTACAGAGTGACCTACAGCTAATAGAGTCTGGAAGGGCACCATGGTTTCGTAATCTTCAGTGAAATCACCGGTGATCATCAGAATTTTTTTATTGTTCATTTTTTAGCTCCGATTATTGAGATGGCTTGTTTCAATAGGTTCGAAGCACAGTAGCAGGTAGCAGAAATGAGAGGGTATTAGCGGAATACTACAACTGAAAAGTGCTTATTTATTAGGTAAATACCTCTGGATGATTTTATCACGTTGACCACTTTGTATGATCTTTTCGATAGCGTGGTTAATTGGCTCAACTAGGTCTAACCGCTTACGATGGATTCGGATATGCAGGCTCGCTTCATCATGTACAGGTCCCATGCTGAGTTGAATTTTTTCAGGCGCTGACAGGAATATCTCCTGATTAATAATTCCAACGTCCGCCCGCTTCAATGCTAATGCTCGCATTAGTGCTTTTTCGTTATGAAAGTTAATTCGTTCCCCAAAGTACTGAGCTCCTCGGTAATCAAAGCCCCTGATTGTGGCGACTCGTTTGTCGGTCAGGTCTGACAATTTATCGATTTTAAATTCAGCGCCACTTGGGAAAATGAATATATCCTTCGACCAATAGAAAGGTTTGCTGAAGATTTGTACTGCCTGTTCTAAGGGCCTTTTTCGCCACGCCGGGTTAGCGCAACATGAAAGCTCGAACTCGCCATTTTCAAACCCTACTCTGCGTCTTAAAGGCGGAATAGGTACGAGAGAGGGGGCCAATCCAGCCTCTTTGAGAATCGCTTGAAATAGGTCAGGGTAGATACCTCTAGCTTTGCCTTCCTGAAGCATCGAAAGAGGGGTTCTTTGTTGATCATAGGTAGGTACAGTTATCTGCTCCGCAGCAGTTAAATGCGTAGATAAACTAATAAAAAGTACCGCTGCGGTGGCTTGTGTAATCACATTAATCTGCCTTTAGCAGGTGACGAGAATCTTAACTATATAACAGGGTAGCTATTATTGCTGTTCGTACCCTTTTATATGAGTGTATGGCAGTTGTTTTCTTACCTGACTATGATGGTAGAAATCGAGCGTTAGGTTTGGGTTATGGTTGCCATTAAGAAAACAGGTTTTGAAAATGAGCGCTTACAATGCTTAGGCATCGAGCCGATTCGATTTTCTGCGCTGAAGGCAAAATTACCTTCTCAGCCTGAACGGGTTGAGTTCTATATGTTGTTTATCGTGACAGGAGGTGTGGGTAAGCATGCTGTTGATTTCGTAGAGTACCCCTTGTGCGAAGGAGATCTGATTTTTATCCGGCCGGGGCAGGTTCAGGAATGGTATGACTATGCAGATCTGGAAGGGGAGGTCATTCTGATTGAGCCGACATCACTCGCTAATGAGACTTTATCGTCTCTCGATAATAGGCCTGAGTTATCTCTCCTGCATTGGCCAAATATGGTGAGCATAGATCAGGGGAGCAGGAGGGATCTGCTGCAATCTCTACAACGTATACGTCGGGATTTTACGCATTTCGATTCAAGCCCTATGGATATTGCTCTGATCCGACATGAGTTGCTGGGCTTATTGTTACGTATAGCTCGAGGGCTAAGCCAAAATAACATGGATAGCTCTTTCTCAAATAGGAGTTTAAGAACTTACTATTTGTTTAAGGTCCTATTGGAAGAGGAATACAAGCAACATCATCAACTCAAGTTTTATGCGAAACGTCTCGGTTATGCTGAAAGTACGCTAAGCCGGGCATCGATACGGGCAGAAGGTTGTTCTGCCAAGGTTATGATTGATCGTAGGGTCTCACTGGAGGCGAAACGGATGTTGGTGCACAGTGATGCATCAGTCGCTGAGATAGGTTTTTATCTGGGCTTCAGCGAGGCGACAAATTTTGTTAAATTTTTTCGCCGCCTCGAAGGTTGTACCCCTCAACAGTTTAGGGAGCAGAAGCTGATCAAATAGGCTGTAGGTTTGCGAACCCAACCACCAACCATTTTGAACCTTCATAATCAAAGTTTACCTGTACCCGTGCTTTCGCGCCTGATCCTTCAAAGTTCAGGACTGTGCCTTCACCGAATTTACTGTGCATAACCCGCTGACCCAGTGCCAGATTTGTTTCGGGCACATCACTGCTGCTTAGTGAACTGCTGCCGAATAAACTGCTGCCCTGATTATCGTTATAGCGGCTGGTAACCGGGCGGCTGACACTTGCGTTGAGGCGTACCTCTTCCATTAATTCACTTGGGATCTCGCTGATAAAACGGGAAGGGCGATTGTAGTTATCCTGGCCGTGCAGGCGGCGAGATTCAGCATAAGTGATAAACAGCTTTTGCATGGCACGGGTGATACCCACGTAACAAAGGCGACGTTCCTCTTCTAGACGGCCTGGTTCCTCTATGGACATCTTGTGCGGAAATAAACCTTCTTCTACACCGGCTAGGAATACCTGCGGGAATTCCAAACCTTTCGCAGAGTGTAGAGTCATCAGCTGAACACTGTCCTGATACTCGTCTGCCTGAGCATCACCAGCATCAAGCGCAGCCTGGTCAAGAAATGCTGCCAGTGGAGAACTGAACTCTTCATCCAGATATTCATCCCATTGACTATTGAATTGCTTAGCCGCAGTGACCAGTTCTTCAAGGTTTTCGATACGGGACTGGGCTTTTTCACCCTTCTCTTTTTTATGATGTTCGATCAGGCCAGAGTGCTGGATCACATGTTCTGTCTGTTCGTGCAGCAGAGTATCTTCAGTGTCCTGGCCCATCTGATTGATCAGATCGAGGAACGCCTGCAGAGCATTGGATGCACGAGCAGGTAGTTTTTTCAGCTCAACGATCTCATTGGACGCACGCCACATGGAAATAGCCTGACTGCGGGCATGCTCACGAATGATTTCAATGGTGCGTGTACCGATACCGCGGGTAGGTACATTGATTACGCGCTCCATCGATGTGTCATCATCACGGTTGCTGAGCAAGCGCAGGTAGGATAGAGCGTTTTTAATCTCGAGGCGTTCGTAGAAGCGTTGACCACCATAAATTCGATAAGGTACACCGCTACGAATCAGGGCTTCCTCAAGAACACGGGATTGGGCGTTAGAGCGGTAGAGAATTGCGTTCTCGCGGCGAAGGCTTCCGTCGCGCACCCATTTCTCAATCTGATCAACAATAAAGCGTGCTTCATCCTGTTCATTAAAAGCCGCATAGAGTGATATAGGTTCGCCTTCGTTGGATTCAGTAAACAGCTCTTTTCCCAGACGTCCCTGATTATTGCGGATTACGCCATTTGCGGCTTTTAGAATAGTCTCTGTGGAGCGATAGTTTTGCTCCAGCTTAATGGTTTCTGTGCCGGGGAAGTGTTCCGGGAGATTTTGAATATTCTCGATTTTTGCGCCACGCCAGCCATAGATCGACTGATCATCGTCACCCACGGCCATCAGTTTACGCTGCCCACCACAGAGCAGCTGTAACCAGCCGTACTGGATGCTGTTGGTGTCCTGGAATTCGTCCACCAGAATATAGCGGAAGCGTTCCTGATAGTGGGCAAGAAGCGCAGGATTCTTATCACGGAATAGTTCTAGTGAGCGCAGTAATAGCTCACCAAAATCGATCATGCCGCCACGTTCACAAGCTTGTTCATAAGCCTGATACATCGACAGCATCTGGCGTTCATTAATGTCGTTACGTGGTTCAATGTGCTGTGAGCGCAGGCCGTTATCTTTCTGGTCGTTGATATACCACTGGAACTGACGAGCCGGCCAGCGTTTATCATCCAATCCCATCTCTTTTGCCAGACGTTTGATCAAACGGAGTTGATCATCACTGTCCATTATCTGGAAGTTTTCCGGCAGCCCAGCATCTTGCCAATGGGAACGTAGTAGACGATGCGCCAAACCATGGAACGTACCAACCCACATGCCCTGTGTGTTGATGCCAAGCAGCTCTTCAATACGGCTTCGCATCTCTTTGGCTGCTTTATTGGTGAAAGTAACCGCCATAATCGAGTAGGGGGAGATCCCCTCAGTCTGAATCAACCAGGCAATACGATGAACCAGCACTCTTGTTTTGCCTGAGCCTGCACCGGCTAATACCAATAGGTTCTGCACTGGAGCGGTTACTGCACTTCGCTGAGCATCGTTAAGGGAATCGATGATATGGGTTACGTCCATAGCTGCACTTTTGTCACTGTATAAATAATCAGTGGAGGATTATAACGGGAGTTGAGCCATTTGGTTAGCATTGAAGATGAATGGAGTGATCGGGATGGGTTGTTACAAAGCTGGTTAAATTCTTTACATATTAATTGATGATTTTCTGATCATATTTGGTATTATGCGACTTTGGTTTTAATACTAAAGACTAAGGCCATAGATAAGAATAAGGCTAATAATAACTAAGCTACGGACTTTCTCATGCTACAAGACACCTACATACTGATTAAAAGGGATCATTCAGGACAATTTTGTTTAGATACTTTCCGCGAAACGTATGAACTTCCCATCTGCTTCTCTCGAGAGCAGGCTGACTACTTGTTAGATTTTGCGGAATCTCGTCTACCGTGTCAGGAAGGCGATGAATTTGTTTTGGTTAAAGGTCAGATTGATATTAATGCTGTCAGTAACAGTGCGGAGTTGGTGAAGGTTGTATCTGAACAGTATGACGTGAGTAGTTGGGACGTTGTAGCCAGTAAGAAGGCAGAAGATCGTAGTTCTGCTAGCTATCGTGATCGTCTAGTTGCCGATTTAAATTCCACCCGGCAGAGGCTTATGGAAGCTCGATCGGCTCGGGGCTTGGATCAGCCTTTTGCATAACTGCTTTCAGTAATAAAAAATCCCCGGAATGGGGATTTTTTAATGTCTGCTGTCTTAAAAAGCCTTATTCAGTGGCGGGTAGTTGGCTCGGATTTTTCCTACGGTAAAGCAGAATCTGCTTTAGTTCATCAGGGTCTTTCAGTTTCTGCTCGCTGTTCTCATCCAACCAGGGAATCAGACGTGAGAGCCAGAATCTCATTGCCGCTGTACAGGTCAGAACAGGCCAGGCTTTGTGCTCATCAGATGTAAACGGGCGCGCTTCTGCATAGGCTTTTAGCAACGCCTGTTCACGTTTACTATCAATTGATCCATCTGGATTACAGCACCAGTCATTGGCGACAATCGCCAGATCAAATAGCAGGAATGCAGAAGCGGCATTGTATAGATCAAGTACGGCGCTTACTTCTGTTCCCTGAAACAGTACATTGTCGTGAAACAGGTCGCCATGAATAGTGCCCATCTTGATGTTGCCCGGGTGTTCACGGAGTTGGTCAAAACGGGCAACTTCCTCATGTAGCATTTGGGCATCAGTCGCGGGTAATTTAGCGGCAATCAGTTCACTTTCTCGGCGCCACCAGAATACGCCGCGATGAGCCTGGCGTTGCATATAGAAATCTTCTGCCGCAACGTGAAATTCGCCTAGAACTTTACCGATGGCAGCGCAGTGTTCAGGAGTTAATTCGGTCTGACCTACGTGCTCACCATAGAAACGAGGTTGCAAAGCCGCAGGGCGGTTCTTCAATTTCTTCAGACCGATACCGTTACAGTCCTTTATCGCATAAGGTACTGCAACGTTTCGTTCATGAAGCCACTGACACAGCTCTATAAAATAGGGCAGCTCTTCGTAACTCAATTCTTCAAACAGAGTGAGTACATACTCACTTTGAACGCTTTGGTTATTTAGTGTGACAAAATAGTTGGTATTCTCGATACCACCTTCAATACCTTTATAATTGTGCAGTTTGCCGAGATCATAGTCGGCAAGCAATTGCTCAAGATCGGTATTGTCCAGTTGAGTGTATACAGCCAAGGTGGTCTCTCTTTACCAGCGGAACAGGATCCATTTAGGGATCAGCATCTGTGATTCTTCATGACGAATAAACTCACCTTCACCAGGAGCTGGAATTAGGTAGTACTCCTTACCATCTTTTGGCACAACCTTAATCTCTTTCAGCTGACCGTTAACCCGGTACTCATAATAGGTTTTGTCATCTTCGTGGTGGATGGTGATCTGTGGTTCATTTTCATCTACCAGTGGAGGAACTTCAGCCTGAGCCAATGGCGCAGCCAGCAGGAATGCGGCTAACAACAACTTTTTCATTTTTATTCCCTATTTGTCGGTTTTGGCGGCGCTGCTTATCGACTATGATCTGTTCCTTTAAAGAATAACCAATCCGGATACTCCTGATGAGCGAACAGCGCCAATCCTCTAACTCTCCTCTCATTCTAGTCGACGGCTCCTCGTATTTATACCGTGCATTCTTTGCTTCACAGCAAGCAGACCTGAGAAATTCTGCTGGAATTCCTACTGGAGCAATACGTGTCGTGACATCGATGCT
>NZ_JAAEQH010000199.1 GCF_024231755.1 Neptuniibacter sp. | reverse complement strand
GACACCCGCTTCATGCTGCTTGATGGCTTTGATGATTTGCTCTTCCGTGTAACGTTTCTTCATGTCGAGATCCCCATTTAGATCGTAGATTATCTGGAAATCTCATCGTCGTCATGGTGTTAAATTCGGGGGAAAGGTCATCTGCTACACCCGTAGTTTCGATGAGTAGATGGTCTATGCTGTGTTTCTTTTGTAATAGATTGACTAACGATTTGATCAGATCTTCTTTAATTTCGCAGCAGATACAACCATTTGTCATTTCGACAATGTCATCATCTTTACTTGCAATTAGCTCTTGATCGATATTGATACTGCCAAATTCATTCTCAACAATCGCAAACTTTATCCCTTCGTTATTGGATAACACGTGGTTTAAAAAAGTCGTTTTTCCTGAGCCAAGAAAACCTGAAATAATCGTAACTGGAATTTTGTTATTCATATCTTTCCTAAAGACAAAGAACTTTGCTGTCAAAGTCATCTAACAAGCTAACACGACTTATCAAAACCGACAAAAAAGCGTCTAAAAATAGGCTCCCAGTGGGCAGGCCTTTGCTATTGCCATCATATTAAGATGAGCATATTTGCCTTGCGTTTTATATGGCTTTCCAAATTTTTGGACAGTCTACTAATAGCAACAACGTTTTCAAGCCAACATTTATCCATTTTTCTGAAGAATTTAGGATCTATAACCCGTTTCGCCCGTTTCGCCCGTTTCGCCCGTTTCGCCCGTTTCGCCATCAAAGTGCTGTTGTAAAATATCTCTGAGCAATTCATATCGCTTAGGAAGTGGACGATATTTTTTCTGCACTCGATATACTGGCTCTTTTACGACTTCAGCTAAGTCTGCAATTTCGATGGCTTCGTAATAGACAGATCCCACAATCGAGGATTCTGGTAGTACAGTAAACCCCATGCCTTCAGCTACCGGCAGTAATATTTGGCTTAACTGGTTGATGTAACCCGACTGTTTTATCTCCCCCATCCCTCTAAATTTATTGGCAAAATTACTCTCCAATACCTGCACAGCGTAATGGTTGCCATCTGGGTGATTGATAAAACCTAACTCCATTAATCCGTTCCAATCAGCATTACACCCTTTAGGTATAACAAGGCACAATTGATCGTGCCCAAGGAGATTCTGTTCTAATTCAACATCATTGATCAGTTGGGTAACCAAGCCCAGATCGACTCTGTTGTCTTTTATTTGCTTAATAATTTCATGATTGGGAGCTGCTTCCATACTGACGCATAGATCTGGATAGCGCTTCTGCAGTTTAAGTAGATCAGGGTAAAGCTTTGTTACCATCGAACCCGAACAGGCCATTTTGATTTGACCCTTTTCCGCTTGAACGTCAGTTAATCTATCTAAAAGAGCGGACTCTTCCTGAAACTGTTTTTGTGCGAACTTATATAGCTGTTCACCCGCTTCAGTCAGCTCGAACTTTTTACCAAAGCGACTGATAATCTGGCAGTTCAGATGAGTCTCAAGCTTCTTAATATGCTGGCTAACCCCTGGTTGGGTCATATGTAATAACTCAGCCGTTTTCGTGAAGTGTTGCGTATCGACAAGGGTAATAAAGGTTCGGAGATGCTGCGGATTAATCATAACAATAAATTATTATTTTGATTTCAAATGATAATTTTTAATAAGCATAGCCTCTTTATAAACTGCTTCCAATAAATCTTGTTGGAGCATAACGATGAATCAACCTTACCCACGTACTTTCTCTCATATTGGTATCTCTGTACCTGACCTTGAAGCCGCAGTGAAATTCTATACAGAGGTCCTGGGTTGGTATCTGATTATGGAACCGACCGAGATAACTGAAGATGACTCTGCTATAGGCGAGATGTGTACCGACGTGTTCGGCCCTAATTGGGGCTCTTTTAAAATCGCACATCTATCAACAGGCGATCGAATTGGTATAGAGCTGTTCCAGTTCAAAAATCAGGAGAATCCTGAAAACAACTTTGAATACTGGAAAACAGGCATCTTCCACTTCTGCGTTCAGGACCCAGATGTCGAAGGTCTTGCAGAAAAGATCGTTGCTGCCGGTGGTAAAAAGCGTATGGCTAAACCACGCTATTACTACCCAGGTGAAAAGCCTTACCGCATGATTTACATGGAAGATCCGTTTGGCAATATTCTAGAGATCTACAGTCACAGTTACGAACTGCATTATGCAGCGGGGGCTTATTAAAGCTCTGGTAGAAGCTTTAGTCTTAGGGAGCTAGCGGCTTAAGCTCGGGGAGCTCCAAAATACCATGACGTTTATATAACGCCTTTGCGGGGGAACTATTGATAACTTCCCCTGCGACTTTACTTAGGCTATTTGCTAGCTCCTGACTACCGAAAGCGTTATGGGAAATAACAATATGCACATCGGTGTGTTGATAGGAATACGGTAAAACTGAGAATTGATCCACATTGAGCGATTTAGCATCCACGATAACCGCCATTCCGTTGCGGTATTCAGCTAGCACTATATCCACTCTGCCTTTTGCCAACATTTTGAACATGTTCTCGAAAGAGTTTACGACCGAGAGTTTGGGGTGCTTCTGAATGAACTCATCTTTCTGATATCCAGAACCATCCAAAATGCCTAATGCGTAGTTGTTTAGATCAACTAGCTTTTCTACTTGTGGGGTAAAATCTCTTCGATGGAAAACTACAGTTTGCTCTATTAGAAGCGGCGGCTCTATATAGTGCATCCTCGACTTACGTTCTTCTGTTTTGAACATGCAAAGCGAGCCATCTAACTCACCTGTATCGACACCCTGTACTACCCTCTTCCAAGGCATGATCACTACATCAAGGCGCTGATTAGAAGCTGAGATGATAAGTTCACTTAACTCTGCTAAGAAACCCTTACCTGGAAGTTTTTCAGATATATAGGGGGGCCATTGAACACAACCTAATCTTAATGTTCGCTCAAGGGATTCGGCTTGGACAAAGACCGTAAACATCAATCCCAAAACTAATATAAGAGATTTACGCATAACTTATGGCCACCTATTCAATCTAGTGTCATTTCATTGGAAACGACGAAAGAGCTTCTTTAAAGATATCAGAGGACATTAAATCGGCCAGTTCGCAGCACGTTCAACTCCTGCACGAGGGATTAGATCTCTGCTATGCTTCGCCCTAACTAAGCTCTACGTTTTCAAGGATCTATCGTGACAATAATCAGCTGGTTTGACCTGCTTTGGTGCCTGATTCCTATTGTGCTGGTGTGTGGTATCTATATCTCCTGGCAGGGGAAACCCAGTGAAATACTCATAGCCTCTGCACGTATGGGTGTTCAGTTGATCGCAGTGGGTTATGTGCTTGTCAGCATATTTGAGAATCCAAATCCCTGGATTAGCTTACTGATTGTTTCACTTATGATGGTTGTGGCCGCATGGATCGCTATCCGACCGGTCAAGGAGCACTCAGGGATTCTATTACCAGCGATTATCGCGTTAGGTAGTTCTGTTGCTCTGCACCTGTTTATATCCATTATTTTTGTTTTGAACGCGGAAAGCTGGTTTCAGCCACAACTGCTTATTCCATTGGCGGGGATGTATTTTGCGAATACGATGAATGCAATCAGCCTTTCTGCAGAACGCTATCATGCAGAACTAAAGAACCTTAAATCCCCTGAAGAGGCGCGCTTAACTGCATTCCATGCGGCGATGATTCCACAGGTAAACAGTCTGTTGGCAGTAGGTTTAGTCGCACTACCGGGAATGATGACCGGTCAGATCCTGTCAGGCGTTTCTCCACTGGTCGCAGTGCGATATCAAATTATGATTATGACAATGGTATTGGGCACATCCGGTATGGGTGCGGCAATTATGCTATGGCTGGTATCCAGAGCTAAGAAATCTGAAAAAATAACGGATAATAGTACTCCGTAAACATCGTAAATCTGATCGTACACTATTTTAAATGACTCAAGAGCTACCTGTTTTATATTCATTCCGACGCTGCCCTTATGCCATGAGAGCACGATTGGCTATCACTGTGAGTACCACGCAAGTGGAGCTAAGAGAGGTGGTTCTAAAAAACAAACCTGAAGAGATGCTGGTCGCTTCACCGAAGGGAACCGTACCTGTTCTTGTACTTCCCGATGGAAAAGTGATCGATGAAAGTCTGGATATTATGCGTTGGGCACTAGGCAACAGTGACCCGGATAATCTACTCCGTAACGCTAGTCCTGAAAAACAGTTAACAATAGCGGAGCTGATTGAGGAAAATGATCATATATTTAAGCAGCACCTGGACCGCTATAAATACTTTGATCGTTTCCCGGAGCTGCCTCAGAGTTATTACCGGGAACAGGCAGAAGTAACACTACTGAAACTGGAACAACAGCTACAACAACATAACTATCTGGTCGGTTCAGAATGTAGTCTGGCAGATCTCGCAATATTCCCGTTTATCCGTCAATTCGCTCATGTTGATAAGCAGTGGTTTGATACTGCTCCCTATCCCGCTCTGCAAAAGTGGTTAGGATATTTTTTAGAGTCCAAGTTATTTAACTCGATTATGAAAAAGTACCCACAGTGGAATAATGGAGATCAACCTCTGCTGTTTCCTGAGCAGTAATAAAACTAAGTTTTTTGCATATCACGCTGTGTCTGATCGCGTAACATCTCAATCAGCGATCTGAGATGATCATATTGATCCTGTTCTTCAGTAACTTGAGCGACTGTTTTTTCCCGCAAACGCTGTAACGTGTCGATGTAGTGTTCATTGAGGATGAAATAAGATTTTTCAGCTTCAGTCTCACCTTCTGCCGAACTTAACGTACGAGTGGTTTCACTTTCTACTGTCAGACTGTTTTCCAGTTCATGCCGAACACGGATAGCATTAAACTCTATGGCAGCTAAGTCACTTTCCCAAATCGGTAGCATCTCTATACGATTGATGTTTGGGTTTTCTACTTCTTCAGCAGCTAACTGTTCAGCTTTATCATTGGCCTGTCCAACAATGGAGTTAACTTCATCTCGGGAATGCACCGCTATATCCAGTTCCTGAATACTTGCTACCATACCCTCTTCAGTCAGGAACACCCCACTTCGTTTAACCTGCCCGAGCAGATTATTCTCACTGTCAGTCAGATCAAAATTGGTAGAGGTTGAACCCAAATAGATAGCACCCACACCTGCATCTTTGAGACTGATCAGTTGATCATTACCCTGATCATCCCGAGTCCAGACTTTTAATTTGTTAAAGATCTCATCATTTTCATCGATCCACAGATTGCCGTCACCATCATATTTTGCGAGATGACTAAAACCGTTTTGCCCTTGCGTGCCAAACAACTCTGAGCCATCGTTTATCACGCCATCTTCGTTCATATCTAAAGCCAGAAAACCACTGCCCTGGGTAACAAATGAGATCTCTTCTTCCTGCCCGTCAGCATTCAAATCAAAACTAAAGCTACTGCTGGTAAGACCTGCTGCCCCACCATTAAAGTTAATCACCAAAGGGTCAATCAAGGTTCGGCTGGTTTTCTCAAGTTGTAAGTTTTCCTCCAAAGAGAATTCACGCTCCATCTCTAGTTCAAGCATGAAGGTGATCTCCTTACCATCCTCAGTGGTCACGACTCCCTGTGAGGCAAAACGCATCTGTTCATTTTCTTCGTAAAGGCGTTGTTCTTGAATCTCAACACGTGCTTCCTGAACATCGCGCATCAGATCCATTTCAACCGATATCTGATCTATCTGAATCTGTAATTGATCCTGTAGTTCAACGCGATCAGCTCTCTCAAGCCCCTCTACATCCTGTAAGTTGATCTGTTCAATTTCCTGATAAGCCTGTGACTCCAGAGAAACGACAGGAAGAGGAATATTGATCGTCTGAAACTGACCTAAAGGCTGAACTCGCGTTATCTCAAGCTCATGCTGAATAGCAGTCTCGACCAGAGAGCCTATATTCTGTGATTGTTTGAAAAGGATCTCTTCTTCGGCTGATTTAATCCGAGAAGTCGCAGAAACCTCCACTTGCTGTTGATGGCGAAGGTTTGCTTCGTACTGTAGCTCAGTTGAACTACCTAATTCTAATTCCGAATCTTGAACAGAAGCCGTCTGCTGAGACTCAATTCTCTGTTGTTGAATTTGTTCATTCACCAGTTTTTCGTGCTGACTATTAAACAAAATCTGCGCATTATTGATTTTCATAAGGCCTCCGTTCCTGATGGGTCTATTCACCCTTATCGAAGGGTAGTTTTGTTACCTGCAGATAAACTGTATCGGCTCGTCAGCCCAACTATTTAAAATAAAAGTAACCGGTACAGCAGGTACAGATCTCCCCTGTCCCGAAAAAATAATATTCAGGATCAGTTCAAAGTTCTCTGTTATGCTTCAAGTAATTGCGACACAGGGAATTAAGTACAATGAAAAAATCATATCTGATTGCATCAATTCTGGCCGCTTCTATCACCTCAGTTACTGCTTATGCAGGATGGGCTGATAAGTTGAAAGAAGCGGTTAAAGACGAAGAGGTTCAGAAACAGGTACTGGATGCGGTTGGTTCGAGCGGTTCCACTTCAGGTAAAATCGCTAACCTTGATACTGAAACACTGATTAATGGTTTGAAAGAAGCCCTGGAAGTAGGAAGCAAGCGAGCGATTGAAGGGATAAGCCAACCAGGTGGCTATCTGAACAACAAAGATATCCGTATCCCTCTGCCAAAAAGTATCGATAAAGTAGCCTCACTACTGCGCAAATATGGTCTGAGTAGCCAGGTAGATCAGTTTGAAGAAAGTATGAACCGTGCTGCCGAAAACGCGGCTCCTCAGGCGACTGATCTTATTGTTAATGCAGTAAAAGAGATGAGCTTTGAAGACGCCAAGAAGATCTACCAGGGTCCTGAAGATGCAGCGACACAGTACTTCAAAGAGAAAACCAGCGATAAGTTACGCGAACTGTTTCAACCAAGTGTGAAGGAATCTCTGGGTCAGGTAGGCGCTACACGCTACTACGGTGAACTGGCAAGCGAAGCGAAGGATATTCCTTTTGTTGGTGACAAAGTAAACGTCGATCTGGACAGCTACGTAACTGAAGAAGCCCTAAACGGTCTGTTTACGATGATCGCAGCAGAAGAGAAACAGATTCGAGAAAATCCAGCCGCGCGTACAACTGAACTGTTGAAGAAGGTTTTTTAAATAAGAAACTTATTTGATAAATAAAAACAAAAAAGCCGGACACTATATCAATAACGTCCGGCTTTTTAATATGTCCAGAAATCAGAATCCGCTATCACCGCTCACATCGTCAGACTCAGCTCGTAGTTCACGCTTTTCTGCTTTACGCTTGTTGCGTTCTACCTGCTGATCCAGAAACTGCTGTAGTTCCTGTTCCGCCCAAGACTGAGCATCGGCTTCGGTTTTAAAGTCATCCTGACGTTTTGAGATTACGGTTTTCCTGTTACTAACCTGACGAACGATCTCTGCTGACCAGCTACCATCATTCTCAGCAACCTGATAACTGTATTTTTTACCTTTGGACATGATTGTTCCCGAAGAGTGATTAAATGTCTTACCTATATAGAGCGCGGCATTCTACCGACTTCAGCGCATATGGGAAGCATACTCATAGATTAATATTTAATCACTAATTTGACGGAACGGATATTTACTTAACATGTTAAATGATATTTAATACCAAAGTATCAATACCATGGGATTATTCCCTGAAAAATATAAAAATAAAACAACGGTTAGGTGCAAGTATCCAATGAGCATTTCAATAGGTGCCCGCGTCGGCATCGGATTCATCACGATGGTTATCCTCCTTATCACCTGCGGTGCTGCAGGTATCATGGGAGTCAATAAAGTCTCTGAATCCCTGTTATTTGTAACTGGTGATGCCAGAAAAACAGCGGATGGTGGGGTTCAAGTTGTAATCAACATTCAAAAGGAACTTCTACTAACAGAACGTATCCTTAAGAACGAAGTATCCGTCTCTGACTCGCGTAAGCAGATGTCAGAATACCGAAAAGCGTCTAAGGCACAGTTAAAGGCGATCAAAGAAAGTAATCTGATCGGTGAAAAGCTGCTGAAGAAGGTAGATAGCTCTATCAGAAGATTCCGTGGTGCTCGTCTCTCTATTCTTTCCAGTCACGAAGATCTGCAAGGTCAGAAAGATAACCTGAAACGTTATACCCAAGAGCTGATCGAAAACATTAATAAAAGCCAGACAGGTATCCAAGACCTTATCTTTGACAGCCTTGAAGATGATCGATATATCGCTCAGATGGAAGGGATTGAAAACCAACTCGATCAAATTAAGTCTCACGTCATCCTGACCAACTTTTCCATGCAGGATCTGTTCACTACCAGCGAGTTAAACACTCTCCTTAGCCAAGTCAAAGATGACCGGGATAATCTGGCCGGTGCCGTAGAAAGAGCCAGACAAGTGATGTCTCATCCCGATCTGGAAAAACTGTTCTCAGGAATAGGTGTTGGTTACGCACGCCTTGATCAGCAGATGAGTCAATTGATCGTGGATTACATGACCTTCCGCGATGACAGAGAATCCCTAAACAACATTGTCGCTCGTTTGATGACAAACCTAACCGAAATGGAACAACAAAGTGGGGCCCAGGTTGAAAGTGAAGTGGCAACTGTTGATGAACTGGTCACAACCTCCTCAACACTGATTCTTGTCACTGCAGCCGCAGGTGTTGTCGTAGCGCTGATTGCCTTAGGGGTTATTATCTTTACTGTGGTCTACCCCATCCGTAATGTCGCACAGAGCCTACAACAGATCGGTCAGGGTGAAGGTGATCTGAACGTTGCCCTGAAGGAATCCGGAGCTTCTGAGCTGGTAACTCTAGCTCAGGGTTTTAATGGTTTTGTAGAAAAGATTCGCAACACGGTTACAGGGGTGACTGACTCTATCTCAGATCTAAGTAATGCATCTGAACGTCTTCGCTCTGTGAGTAATAGTGCTGCTCACGCAATTGAACAACAGTCCGTTGAAACTGAAAGGGCCGCTGCCGCAGTCAGCGAGATGAGTTCGTCTGCAAACAATGTGGCCCACCATGCCAAAGAAGCGGCCAACGCTGCGTCTTCAGCAGATACTTCTGCTGCCAAAGGGAATCAGGAAGTTACCCGAACAATCGAAACCATCAACCGCCAAATGAGTGAACTGGATGTTGCATCAAATGTTGTAGAGCAGTTGGCTAACGACAGCGACAGCATCGGCAGTGTTTTGAATGTCATTAACGATATCGCTGAACAGACCAACCTGCTGGCACTTAATGCAGCCATTGAAGCTGCCCGTGCTGGTGATGCAGGACGTGGGTTTGCGGTTGTGGCAGATGAGGTTCGCCAGTTAGCCAGCCGTACCCAGACAGCCACTACAGAGATTAAGGACGTAGTTTCCAAACTGCATGATGCTGCAGGCAAAGCTGTAACCGCGATGCAAAACAGTCATACCGCCGCTCAACAAAGTGCAAAACAGGCTGAGCAATCCGGTCAATCCCTGATCGAAATTACCAATGAGTCCAATACTATCAGCGAGATGAACCTACAGATCGCTAGCGCAGCAGAACAACAGGCACTAGTAGCAGAAACCATTAATCAGAACGTGATCGCTATCTCAGATCAGGCCAAGGATACTCAAACAGCCTCCTACGAGATCCAGAATGCGACTATGCAACTGACTACACTGGCAGAACGACTCCAGTTACTTGTTTCCGATTTTAAACACTGATCCATACTTCAAGCGGCTGGCTTAACTAAGGAACCTACGAATAAGTCCCTGCGGTTTCTGCAAGAGCCCTCCGTGTGCAAATTCTAGGCGCAATCTGCCGCTAATGGCCGTAGTCCTTAGCAAAGATTGCAACAACGAAGTTGCGTGCGGAAGGCCTTGCCCTACGGGGCTTTCAGTTTGATGCGTACTCTGCGTTTTCGCTTTTTGTAAGGTCCAGACATTACTGCAAAGCGCAGCCTTGATTACACATCAAACTGAAAGCCAGAAGTTAGCAAGGACTTTTTCGTAGGTTCCGTAAGCCTGCCGCTGCTCTTTCTCTTATAGCATCCATTTGCCTTATAGCCTGTAACCTTCACTCGATATAAAATAGGCACTTCTTTTTTATTGCTAGTTAAGAATCCGTATGAAATCCGTCGACGTCGATACACCCAAAACAAAAGATGATGAAACTAACCAAACCAAGAACGGTTTCCTGGCTCTGGTTTCTAAGCTGTGTTTTGACGATAAGCTTCCGATCCGCTTTATGTACAAAACCGTACCAGAGCATTTGAATGACACTGGCTGGCGTATGTTCACCGGTTATGAAACGGAAGAGTACCTGGAAGATGAACTATCCAATCTGGTACCTGTTCCGGTAGAAAAGATGTGCCGTCTGGATGAGTCTCTGACTGATCTGGTTACATACAATGCTGGTACAGTATGGGAACGCGCACCAGGCAGTGAAGGCTGGGAACGTGTGCATGACTACCGTATCCCAACCAATAGTGTTGATGTAGATATCACCAACAACGTTGACCGCTTCAACGTAGAGCACGACGCATAATTTTTTGCGCGGGTATTGAAAACTCATCAAGCAGACTTATATATCTAGTTAACCGGTGCTCAAGAGAGGCTGGTTAAGTGCTGAGATCGCGGAAGATCGCTGCACATTGAGACCCAACAGGCTCGCTCAAAAGAGGAGCCGAACATTTAGATATATTGCTTGATGAGGATATACACCATGCGTGAATTTGATCTTTCCCCACTATACCGTTCTGCTATTGGCTTCGACCGTCTGGCTAACATGCTGGATAACGCAAACCGAAACGACAACCAACCGTCCTTCCCTCCCTATAACATCGAACTTCTGGGAGAGAACGAATACCGAATTACTATGGCCGTAGCAGGCTTTGAAAATGATGAACTGAATATCCAGAGTGAGAATGGTTCACTACTGGTAACTGGTCAGAAGAAAGAACAGCCACAGGAACGCCATTATCTGTATCAAGGTATCGCAGCGCGTAACTTCGAACGTCGCTTTCAGCTGGCTGATCATGTGAAGGTAGTAAAAGCTAATATGGAAAACGGTCTGTTACATATCGACCTGGTCCGTGAAATTCCTGAAGCGATGAAACCTCGCCAAATCCAGATAGAGCACTAATGCTTTGCATCTATAGATAAGGAGGCCCAGGCCTCCTTTTTTATTTCCAGCCTATGAGCTTCAGTTTGTAATCTGTTCTTTTATTGATTTATCTTTTGCAGCTTTTAGAGGTACAGACTGGTAGCAGACCCGATTACGACCACTCTCTTTTGCCTTATAAAGGTAGTGATCTGCTTCATTCAAAAGGTTATTAAAATTGCGTATCTTGTCTGACAATTCTGCTATGCCAATACTCACTGTGTACTGGGTACTGTATTTAGGTCCACTTACTTCCTGATGAGCAATAATATTGACTAACCGCTCAGCTAAAACTACCGCCTCATAGTGATCAGTTTCAGGTAGAAGTAGAACAAACTCCTCCCCTCCCCAACGCGCTACGATATCTCCGTGGCGTAGTTCCCTAAGAAGAAGGTTAGAAAGGTTCTTCAGCACCAGATCACCATGGTTATGTCCCAGGCTATCATTGATTTTTTTGAAGTGATCAATGTCCATCACCATCAAACATAAGTTCCGCTGATTGCGACAGGCATTACTAAAAATAGGCTCCATCACTTTGTCGAAACCACGTCGGTTGTAAAGACCTGTCAGTTGATCCCGGTCAGCCAGCCTTTCCGCCCTAGTTTTTTCCTCCTGATTAAGACGGAACTGATACGCCAAAGCCAGGGCAAATAAGACCGCCTCCAACAACATGCCATATTCAACAGCATGAAACCCCATGGGGCTGTAACCCACAGCTCCAGAAACAGTGAGCGCCGAAATCACTGCACTGATAGTGGCAAAAACAGCAGCACATAGAAAATAGCGGGCTTCTTTGGCACCGTTAAAACAAGCAACAGCGCCAGCAGTTATCATCAAGAGAGCAAATGGAACAATTCCGATAAAAACGGTGTACAACATCCACAAATGTAAGCCTGTCGAAGTAAAAACAACAGTTAAGCCAGAAACCACAACACCATAGCCAATCAAGACTTTGTGTATTCCGGGTAATTTATTACGCGACTCAAGAAATAGCACAGCGAAGAGCAATCCTGATATGACATACAAGGACATCAGGACAGGTATAATTTTATTTTGCAGTACAGGGGAATTTGGCCAGAACCAACGATAACCATGCCCTGTATATGCAATGTTCAGAAGAATGAACATAGCCAGATAAAGGGAATAAAAAAGATAACGCCGGCTCTTCAGGCTAAAGGACAGCATTGCATTGTAAATCATCAAGGCAATGAGAAAACCATAGATGGTTCCGTAGATATAACCCGACTCATACTTCCGCTGTTCATAATCCCTCTGCGAATAGAGATAGATCGGCAACGCTAAGGGATCGATACTTTCGACACGAATAAGTATTGTGCTTTTGCCCTGGGGGAAAGAATGTTTAAAAGTGAAAAAACGATTTTCCAGTTCCCGTTCATGGTAAGGGTAATGATCTCCAGCTTTACCCTGTTTCAACAACTCTCGATCATGAAGAAAATAAACTTCAAGTTTATCCAACCAGGTAGTTTCAATCTGAAGGTACCGTACCTGAGCCTCACTGGCATTAGCTACTTCGAAGCTCAGCCATACAGGGTCAGAGCCCAGACCAAAATTAAGAAATAAGCTCTCTGCTTTCATCCCTCTATTTGAAATTTCGATAAGGGCTTCCTGATAAGAAAGAGGGGTATCCGTTTTCTCTTTTATATAGTTAATTTTAGTCCCACCAATCATGATAGAACCATCTTCAAACTCTTGATTAGCGTAGGACAAAGATGAGGCAAGAAAGAGCATCAGCAAACAGCTGAACTGAAAGGTTCTTCCTTTAATGTGGAGAAGGTCAGTCAGCCTAGAACCGAAATGCTCTGACACAGATTTCCTTTCCTGATTATTTACTATTGAAAGTAATAATAGCACTTACTCAATAACTTCAAAGGGCACTTACTGCCGGCTTGCTTCGTAGAGCTCCCATAACTGCTGTTTTTCCAACCAGAACATGGGGGTGGTTTCAAAGAATTCAGCCAGCAGCAACGCCGTATCGGCACTGATTGCCCGCTGCCCATTTACAATTTCATTGATACGACGGCGAGATATCCCAAGCTGTCTGGCTAACTGGGATTGAGATATGGAAAGAGGGTGCAGATAACACCTCTCAAGAAATGCACCTGGGTGCTCCGGTTTACGGCTGGCGTAGCGCCAACGTTGTGTATGAGGTTTGGTTTGTTCCTGCATATTCCCCTCACTTTCTCCTCATTAAGAAAAAGAGGGGTATCAGTTGATACCCCTAAACTAAAACACAACGAAGATAGCTTTCCTAAACTTAATCGGGACGATCATCCTTGAACATGCGCCAGCCACCGATCATAGTGGAAATAAGGCTTTGGCGGGACATGATGTCCTCACGTACAGCAACATAGATATGGATCATGATAAATGTAATCAAATACCACATGCCCAGATGATGCCAGGTATGTACATCCTGACTCTGCCCCATCAGAGGAATCACCCAGCCAAACATCTCATCTGCCCAGCTACCTTGCCCTAAACCTTCACCGTACAAAGCAAAACCTGTCACTATCATAAACAGCATGCCTAATACGAAGAAAAAGAACATCGCCAACTGCCCCAGCGGATTATGTCCGATATATTTCCTTGGGGTTTTCTCCATAAACAGATACCAGCGAACCTCATGCCCGACTTCTTTCCACCATGAACCGGAAAACAGTTTAGGAAAAAACAATTCCCGCGCATGATGATTACCAACTAGCGCCCAATAAATACGTCCGACAAAAGCAATCGCAACTATGTAGCCCGCAGTAAAATGAGCAAATCGTATATAACCCATCAGGTAATTATCGATTGCCTCTCCCGGCTGTGTTGGCAAAGGCGAGCCAATAAAATAGCCCGTCAAACAAAGTGTGATGACTGAAAAAACTGTTACCCAGTGCCACAGACGAATAGGCGCCTCATAGACGTAAACCGCAGTCTGTTTTCGAGTCAACAACTCTTCTGATTCAGTTCCGCCTTCAGCTACGACGCCTCTATCTTGAACCGACTTAGTCATATATATAGCCTCCTGAGGATGGCGGCTTATAGCCGCCCTCTCTTAGCGAATTTTTACTTTTGTCAGTTCCTGACCATCTTCTGACATAACATGCGTTGAACATGCCAGACATGGATCGAAGCTGTGCAAAGTACGTAAAATTTCAACTGGCTCATCCGGTCGCTCCATCGGGGTATCCAGAAGAGAAGCCTCAAAAGCACCAATATTTCCCTGAGAATCACGTGGCGATCCATTCCAGGTTGTTGGCACAACCGCTTGGTAGTTATCAATTTTACCGTCTTTGATTTTAATCCAGTGACCCAAAGCACCTCGTGGTGCTTCATTGATACCCACACCCTTCGCCTCTTTAGGCCAAGTACTTGGATCCCACTTCTCAACATTTGCGGTCGAAGAATCACCGTTTTTAATGTTGTTAACCAGATTATTCCAATCATCCAACATAGTGTCGGCACACAATTCACACTCAAGTGCACGAGCCAAAGTACGACCCAGCGTAGATGGCAGGAATTGCTTCAGACCAAGATCCAAACCTGTTGCCTGATTAAATGTTGAAAGTGAGCGATCCACCTGGTCCTGTACATATTCCTTACCAGATACATAAGCGATGATGTAACGTGGCAGTGGACCCACCTCCATGGCATGACCACGCCAGCGAGGGGCTTTAATCCAACTGTATTTGGCGGCTTCATCAAGTTCTTTGATATTGGTCTTAGTACCTTTGGCATTAGGTCCAAGTTCAAATTTAGGATCTGTTTCTCCGTCCCATGGATGAAGACCTTTTTTACCGCCTTCGTAGCTGTACCATGAATGATCAACAAACTCCTGAATCTGTTCAGGATCACGCACATCAACAGGATGAACCTCATCCCAGTTACCATTAACAATGGCACCAGCAGGTAGCAAATCGGATGATTTATCGTAAGGAACTTGCGCATAAGTACCGTAAGAAAGAACGTTTTGTGCAGCCAAACCGCCACCGTACAACCAGTCTTTATAAATACTAGCGATAGCCAACACATCTGGAATGTAAACGTTCTTAGTAAACTCTTGAGCTTCGCGAATACGCTCCAGAACAAAGTTAAGGCTCGTCATGTTTACGGGTGCACCTGACGCCCCAGTACCATCCAAATTAATGGCACAAGAAACACCACCTACCATGAAGTTTGGATGCGGGTTCTTACCACCAAAGATGGTGTGAATCTTCACAATCTCTTTCTGGAAATCCAAAGCCTCCAGATAGTGGGAAACAGCCATTAGGTCCGCTTCTGGAGGTAGCTTATAGGCAGGGTTATCCCAATAACCATTGGCAAATAATCCCAGCTGCCCCGTTTCTACAAATTTCTTCAGGCGTGTCTGAACATCTTTAAAGTAGCCCGGACTTGATTTTGCGTGACGAGGTGAAACCATCTGCTGTAATTCAGATGTCGCCTTAGGGTCAGCCTTCAATGCATTAACCGGGTTAACCCAATCCAGCGCATGCAGGTGATAGAAGTGCACAATATGGTCATGTACCTGCAGGGTTTTATCCATCAAATGACGGATCAGATGGGCATTCAAAGGCACTTTGATATCCAGGGCATCTTCAACTGCGCGAACAGAGGTTAATGCATGAGTACCTGTACATACACCGCAGATACGCTCTACGAATGCCCAGGCATCACGAGGATCTCGATCTTTAAGAATAACTTCCAAGCCACGCCACATGGTTCCGGTGGATACGGCATTACGAATGATGTTGTTCTCATCCACATTCACTTCACAGCGCATGTGGCCTTCGATACGTGTTACAGGATCAACAACAATACGACGCCCGCTATTGTCCAGATTTTTACTATTTAACGGGTTATTCATTATTCCTGATCTCCTTTATGCTGCGCACGTTTAATTGCGCTTACAGCAGCATGCGCCGCAATCGCAGCACCAACACCACCAGCTACACCCATACCAATGTCATCGGCATTTTTCTCAATACCAAACTGCGGAATATTGCTAAGGCGATCATAGAAAGAACCTTTATCCCAGAACCCATCTTCAGAACAGCCGATACAACCATGACCAGCCTGAATTGGGAAAGACACACCTTCGTTCCAGCGAACGGTTGAGCACGCGTTATAAGTAGTTGGCCCCTTACAACCCACTTTGTATAAGCAGTAACCCTTACGAGCACCCTCATCATCCCACTCTTCGACAAACTGGCCTGCATCGAAGTGAGGGCGGCGGTAGCATTTATCGTGTATACGCTGGCTGTAGAACATCTTCGGGCGACCTTGGCGATCAAGTTCTGGCATACGTCCGAAAGTCAGCATATAAGTGATTACACCTGTCATTACTTCGGCAATAGGAGGACATCCCGGTACTTTGATAATGGGTTTATCAGTAATAACTTTGTGAATAGGTACAGCTTGAGTTGGATTTGGACGGGCCGCTTGCACACAACCCCAAGACGCACATGAGCCCCATGCGATAATCGCGGCAGCATCTTTTGCCGCATATTTAAGCTTTTCTACAAATGGCTTACCACCAGAGATACAGAACATTCCGTCTTCATTAAGTGGCGGATTACCCTCAACGGCCAGAATATATTTGCCTTTATATTTCTGCAGCGTTTCCTCGAGAATAGCCTCTGCTTGATGCCCTGCGGACGCCATCAATGTGTCGTCATAGTCCAAAGAGATCATCGACAGCACTACATCCTTAACCAAAGGGTGCGCTGAACGAATAAATGATTCAGAACAACAGGTACATTCCAAACCATGCAACCAAACAACAGGGGTACGTTCTTTGGTTTCCATTGCATGAGCAATTTTAGGAGCAAAGGTTGGACCTAAACCCAGAGCGGCTGCGGTAAGGCTACAATATTTGAGGAAGCTACGACGGGTTATACCCTGTCGTCGCATCACTTCGTAGAAGGTTTCAATTTGGGACATTTGTTTCTCCGCCAGTGTAAAGCACTGAAGCCACGCTATCCGTCCTCACCAGTCCAACGCATAACGTGATTTATCATTATTTTTAAGTCACCTTCTCTATCGCAATTTTCAGGCCAGAAAAATATATCCTTAAATTTCATGTAGTTAACAAATCAAACTTTCTAATACAGACAGCCCTCTTACCAGAGTTTCCGCGTAACCGGTAACTCAGTTAGCACAAACTAAAGTCGAATAAACTGCCTCAGAACTCCACCTGTGAGTTCGACGGTTTAACTACAGAATATTTGATGTATTGTTTATCTATCTTTATTGACGGGTATCAACTTACCTACTAGTGCGGTTTGCTAAAGTCGGTGGTTCTATAACCCGGAGAAACCCTAAATGACTCAGCTAAATCCGGCTGCTTTACCCAAAGTTGCTGTCGACTTCATGAACAATGATCATCACGAAGCCGTTGAACTGATTAATACGCTACTCGCGGATATCGAAGCTAAGGAAGCTGAGAAAGTTACTCAGGGACTACAAGAATTTCTGCAACACAACACAGCACACTTTGCCCGCGAAGAGGAACAGATGATCCGCATCAACTTCCCTCCCTATGGCTGCCATAAGGGAGAGCATGAAAGAGTTCTGGCTGAGCTTGAGGCTGAAATTCAGCACTGGCAGGAAGAACAGGACTTTAGCCACCTACACCACTATCTGTCCGAAACGGTAGTGAATTGGCTTGTGAACCATGTAAATACGATGGATTCTGTGACCGCAATGTTTATACAGCGCTTTGATGGTGCGAGTTAAACCTTAATAACCTTTTCCCCTCGAAAGGCGCTCTGAGATTCTTCACCTTGTCACTCAGAGCTGCCTTTCTACCTCCCCTGACTAAACCCAAAAGATCACTGATCACCTCAACTGGCCATCTTAATCTAATAACTACCACAGCAAGATAACGGTATAATTCATTAGCTTTATTCATTACTGATTGTTCTGATTCTCTGGAATCAGGATTTCTGCTATTCTTGCCGCCGATTGTAAGACCGTTATCAAACAGAAAAACCGGATAACTAAATGAGCAAATATTGGAGCGACGCTATCCAGCGTCTGACACCTTATGTACCGGGTGAACAGCCAAAAGAAAGTGGCATCACCAAACTCAACACAAATGAAAACCCTTACCCTCCTTCTCCTCTGGCAAGTGAGGTAATAAATGGTTTTGATACTGCACGTCTACGTTTATATTCCGACCCGGACTGCACGCAGCTAAAGGACGCACTAGCTGAACATTTTGCTGTTGAGCGTAAAAACGTTTTTGTTGGTAACGGTTCTGACGAGGTACTTGCTCATACCTTCGCGGCTTTTTTCCAGCAGGACAAACCTCTGCTGCTACCGGAGTTCACCTACAGCTTCTATCCGGTGTATTGCAACCTGTTTGATATAGAGTTCAATCTAATCCCTCTACGGGATGAGTTTGTCCTCAATCTTGAGGATTACAGTGAAGAAAACGGCGGTATTATCTTTGCAAATCCTAACGCCCCCACCAGCCGTGCTGTTGAATTAGGTGAGATCGAAGCTCTCCTACAAAGAAATACTGAATCCGTCGTGGTTGTCGATGAAGCTTACGTTGATTTCGGAGCATCATCTGCGGTTGAGCTGACCAAGAAATATGACAATGTGCTGGTCATCCAGACCTTATCTAAATCCCGCTCGCTGGCTGGCATGCGTGTTGGTTTTGCCATAGGTCATGAAGATCTGATCGCTGGTTTGGAACGAGTTAAAAACAGCTTTAACTCCTATCCATTGGATATGCTGGCGATCGAGTCATCAGTCGCAGCGATAAAAGATGTAGCCTACTTTGAAGAGACAACTCAGAAGATTATTGAAACCCGCGAGTGGACTGCTGAACGATTGGCTGAGTTTGGTTTCATTAGCCTTCCTTCAAAAGCTAATTTCCTCTTCACCAGCCACCGTTTTGTTGAAGCAGCAGAACTGATGGGATACCTGCGTACGAATAAGATTCTGGTTCGCTACTTCAGTAAACCAGGCATCGATAACTATCTGCGTATTACCATTGGCACTCAGGAAGAGATGGAGCTGCTGATTACTACTCTGGAAAAACACCCGGATCTTTTCAAACTCTAGTTTATAGGGACAGTTGAAGCTGTCCTTTTTACTTAAAATACTGCCCCGGAGTTTTCCCCAGCGCCTTTCTAAACATTGATACAAACGCACTGGGGCTCCGGTAGCCAAGTTCAAGCGCCACATCCAATACCGAATCACCTTTCGCCAGACGATCTACCGCTTCCTGCAGTAATAACTGTTTTTTCCACTGCTGAAAGCTCATCCCTGTCTCTTTACTAAATAAACGGCTGATCGTTCTTTCACTGGCACCTACCTGTGTTGACCAATATGCCAGCCCCTGTTCCGCATTAGGAGCATCCATCATCGCCTGCATCACCCGTTGTAATCGCCTGTCATTGGCTCCAGGTAAGTGAAGGAGCGAAGGTTTCAGCGCTTGTAATTCATCCAGAATAACCGCACAGATTCGACTGGCAGGAGTGCCTTCCTCATAGTTGATACCAAAATCAGCCACACGCTGTATTAATTCCCGCAGTAGAGGGGATACCTCAACTACGCTGCACTCCTTCGGCAATGAGTTAAGTCTGCTGGGATCAATAAACAGATGTCTGATTTCGGCAGTAACCTGCGCATTTACCGCATGCTTCATCTCCCCCGGAATCCATACTGCCTGGTTGGGAGGAACCACCCAGCTGCCATGAGGGGTAAATATTTTGAGAATCCCCTCGGATGCATAGGCCAACTGCCCTCGTGGATGAGCATGAGCACTGAGCTCAAGCCCTGCCCACATACGATCCTGCAATCCTATAACGGGGTGCAAAGGATCAAGTAACTGACCTAAGGTTGAACGCTCACGAGTGTTCTGCAAAGTTAATTCAGATTTCAAAACCAGGCCTATTCTCGATACTTATTGTCTTATTATCGACTTAATTACAATTCGATTATTGACACAATAAAGCTCTATTACAAATTCAGCTGAGAATTCTTATGCCGATCAAACTAAATCAATCACAGCTTATCGCTGTTATTCTACTGCCCTGTTTGCTCCTGGCATTGTTGCTCAGCCCTATTAGCTCAGCTCTAGATAGCAACCAGCTTTTATCTGCCTGCCTGATTGTTAGTGCAATTATTCTCTTTGCAACCAGCGCTATACCTGAACATCTCACCGCTCTGATTTTTATGGTTTCAGCCATGCTACTGGCAGTTGCCCCCGCTGAAGTTGTCTTTTCAGGTTTTACCTCAACAGCATGTTGGTTGATTTTTGCGGGTCTGATTATTGGCATCGCAATCAACGAAACGGGCTTAGCCACACGGATAGCGTCGGGCTTCTCGCAACACCTGGATAGCAGTTATCTCAAACTAATCAGTGGTATCGTCATTATGGCAACCCTGCTCGGTTTTCTAATGCCATCTTCAATGGGGCGTGCCGTACTTTTTATACCCATCGCAATGGCAGTCGCTGAACGCTGTGGTTTCCGTAGTGGAAGTAATGGTCAGATAGGAGTTGCTTTGGCGGCTGCGTTTGGCTGCCATGTACCCACTTTTTCTGTGTTACCCGCTAACGTACCAAACATGGTGATGATAGGGGCTGCGGAAACTATTCATGACTGGACTCCGATGTATGCCGAATACCTGTTTCTGCATTTCCCTATACTGGGTCTGATCAAAGGCGCACTGATCATTGCTTTAATTATCTGGCTCTATCCGGACTCTCCTGTCAGACAAACAGTTTCTATAGATAACAAAAGAATGTCCTCTGACGAGCGAAAACTGACCGTATTAATCCTTATTACTCTGGGATTCTGGCTCACGGACTCCATTCATCACATTTCGGCTGCTTGGATAGGCTTAGCTGCTGCCTGTTTTCTACTGCTACCAGGTATAGGCCTGGTCAGTCAGAAGAGTTTTAACAGCAAATTTAATATTGCCTCTCTGATTTTTGTGGTGGGTATTCTTGGACTTGGCACCCTGATCAACCACAGTGGCATCGGCGCAATGATAGGAGACCAACTAAATAACTGGTTACCCCTCTCTCCAGAGAATAGTCTGCTTAGTTTCATCTCCCTTTCGTTGACAGCCTTCTTTACCGGTACCGCAGCAACACTACCTGGAGTCCCCGCTATACTTACCCCCTTTGCCGAGCAATTGAGTGAGAAAAGTGGGTTTACCCTACAAGCCGTCCTGATGACACAGGTTCTGGGTTTCTCAACGATTCTATTTCCCTATCAGTCGGCACCCCTTATGGTCGGTATGCAGATAGCCAAAGTTCCTCTGAAACATGCAATGAAACTGTGTTTTGTACTGACCCCAATTACCATTCTCCTATTGTTCCCATTGGATTTTCTATGGTGGAAATTATTGGGTTGGATCTAAGGAACCTGCGAACAAGTCCTGAACGACTCAGGCTGACAGAGCGGTTAAAGATCAAGGCAACGATTACAGACATACTGGTTGTACGTCGAAAATCGTTAACACCGAGATTGAATCGCTCTGCCAGCCCCCAGGGTGGGCACTAAAACGACTTCCTGCTTTGTCAGGCAGTTTGGAAAGGACCAGTCATTACACTGCACTGCCTTTCGCACATTAAGTCATTTTATTGCCCACTGAGAAAGTCCGGGACTTATTCACGGGTTCCCTCAACAGTAGTCATACAAAAATAGGACTAAGGCAGGGTATAAGCTTTAATATTAACTGCCTAAGATGTATCAGGTTGCGGGTCTGCTTCTTACCAGCAACTCCTACGAGTGCCAGTTGGCACTCTTCCGTATATTCCAATGCAAGATTTGGTGGCGCATCTAATGCGCCCTTTTTTTGGCTGAATATTAATCAACCACATCTCTTTTCTATCCGCTATAATTAAAAGGTTATGAGAGGAGTATCCTATGGCTATTAATCTGACAGGTTTAGCTTCGAGCAATTTCTCGGCTTTCAATCAGATTCAAAACCGAATTGATGAAAGTGGAAAACAGCTGATTTCCGGCGAGCGAATTAATGACGCCTCAGTTGACCCTGCAGGTCTACAGGTTCTGATCGATTTACAAGGACAGATTCTCGGCAATAACACCGCTGTACGTAACAGCCTGGATGGCATATCAGCTATTCAGATCGCCGAAGGTGGTATTAGTCAGGTTAACGACTCTCTACAACAGATCCGTGAACTATCCATTCAGGCCCAGAACGGGACATTAAATGATAATGACCGGGCCTCCTTACAAAAACAGGCCGATTCACTGCTTGAAGGTATCCAAGATACCCTTGGGCAGGCTACATTTAACGGCCAGTCCCTACTAGGGGAAGATGGTCAACTCCGATTACAGACCGGCCCCGGCTCTGAAGACTCACAAGATGTAGGCACCTTCAATGTGGAGTCTGAACTGGATGATCTGGGACTATTCTCGCTGGATATCACCTCAGCAGGAGCATTAGATATTCTGGATCAGTCTCAGGATTTTCTATCGAACGTATCCAGTGAATTCGGTGCTGCACAGAACCGCTTGGACAGCACGATCAACCGACTTAACGAATCTAGTTTAAATCAAGCAGCCTCTGCATCCCGTATCGGCGATACCGATTATGCCAAAGCTATTTCGGAACGAACCAACGCGCAGATACAGCAGGAAGTTGGCATCGCAATTCAGGCACAAGCAAACGCCAGTAGAGGTTTGGTTTTAAACCTACTTGGCAGTTAAAATCGACATCTCAAATTTGTTGAGACAGAAGCCATATGACACTTGAAAGTGCTATATCGTGTTTTATTGCCATTTTTATTTTTGGTATAACGCCAGGCCCCGGCGTGTTTGCAATTCTTGCCCGAGCACTGGTAAACGGTGCCGGTAGTTGTTTTATGCTGGCTCTGGGAATGACCATCAGCGATATCTTCTACTTGATTGCAGCCTGTTTTGGTTTAGCCGTGATTGCTGCCAGTTGGGGCGACCTGTTCACCGTTATTCGAATCGTAGGGGCGATATACCTAGTCTATCTGGGCTGGAAGATGTGGAATGCCCCCTTAGAGCTGGAACAGGAAAACCGAAACAAAGACAGTAAACGCCAGATGGCTGCGGGATTTCTACAGGGTTTTCTAATCTCAGCCTCAAACCCTAAAGTAATTCTTTTCTATATAGCGTTTCTGCCCACATTTATGGATCTGACCGTTCTCAGCACTGCTGATATTGCCCTGGCATCCGTCTTAACGTTGATCGGACTGATGCTGGGTTTAATGATGATCGCTATGTTTGCCAGCCGGGCACGGGAATTTCTGCAATCCGAACTTGCGGTGAAACGATTAAACCGGAGTGCGGGTTCGATTATGGCGGGGGCTGGGGCTTATCTGCTATCTCGCAATTAGGCGCCCTACGGCAATGTAGGGTCTTTTCCTCAGCTGCCAGATTATAAAATACCAATTCTTTTAGGGTATTTCCCAAGCCGCACTTTAAAGTGCTTTCAACTTTTCAGCCATTAAGTAAAATCACTTCAGCAATACCAGTGTTAGGTATCCTAACTGTGTCTTTGGCTACGGCTGAGCACAGGAATTAACAGCACTTTATTTGTAGTAATACTCTCTGTTCACAAAATAATAAGGTCATATTTGTATGAATGTTGGCACCCCTAAACAGCTTTTTGAGGCTAACGGATTTATCGGTCCAGAAACCTTATTTGATCAATCTACCATGACTAATATCGCTGAACAGATCTCAGAGTTTATCTCCCAGAATAAACTTTCACAGGACTGGTATTCTGCAGTCAAACCCCAAAATATCGATGAACAGCCAGTTGAGACCATATACGATGCTCACTGGAGCGTAGAAGAGATTAAAAAGCTCTGCACAAATAATGACTTGATAGCAAAACTGTCTGAATTAATGTCAACTGAGTTAGTAATCTGGCGGACCACTTTTTGGATAAAGGAACCCGGGGCCCGCCGTGTGGAGTGGCACCAAGATACTTATAAAGAGGAACAGTTAGGCTCCTTTCCCAATATCAATGCCTGGATAGCTTTAGATGAAGCGCCCGAAAACAACTGCTTATGGTTTGCAGACAGCACCCATCGAGAAATTATCGACCTGGACCAGTTTAAACAGCCAAACTATGTTGAGCAGCTTATGTCAGGTACAAAGCTCCCATTCCCACCTGTAGATCCTGAAACAACTATCTCAAAGATGCCATTACAGCCTGGTCAGTGTGTGATTTTTGATGGCCGAACTTTACACGGTTCCCCTCCTAATCTAAGTGACAAACGAAGGGCAGGACTGGTTATCAGATTTATCCCCAAGGATTATGTATTACAAGGATATAACGGGAAGCTGATGGATAGCCAAGGTAATGAGGTTAAAAACAAAGCCGTTTAGCCCTCTCTTATATAGGGCTCTAGACATGCAATAATCATGGTATTGTAAAAGTCGACAATTTAGCATTGCGTGGCATACCGCGTTTTAAACGAACGGGGTACATGAATCATAATTTTACTTACTGAGTTGGATATTTTTCCTGAAGAAATGATATGAATGAAACTCCCAAAGGGAAGCAGGCTTATGAAGCGCTTCTTAAACGTAATTATCTACTCGCTCAGCCCCATAAAAGTTTCAACAAACTATTTGGTATTGGCGCCAACAAAACAGGTAGTACAAGCCTCAAATTAGTATTTAGCATTCTGGGGCTTCGTGCAGCCAATCAGAATTCGGGGGAGTTGACTACTCAACAACTAGCCAAAGGTAATTTTGCACCTTTGATTAAATATGTTGAGCAGTATGATGCTTTCCAGGATACGCCATTTGCAGCTAAATCATACTATGCTCAGCTTGATGCTCTCTTCCCAAATAGTAAGTTCATCTTGACTATACGTGAGCCAGAGGCATGGTTTGATTCTTTTTTAAGGCACAACCTAAAGCAGTTAGATCTAGATGCCGATAAAACAACAATTACAGCTGAGGACCTGGTCGGCAAAGACTACCTATATCATGGTTTCAGACAACTCAAGTTTGAATCAGATTGGTTACTTTCTGTTGATCAGAATTACACTGTAGAGAAATGCTGGGATCTTTCTTTCGATAAAAATCATTTTATCGATCTATACCTTCAAAGAAATAAAGAGATTGTTCGGCATTTTTCTGAGAGGCCTGACGATCTGTTAGTTATAGATATCACGAAAGAACCAACCACAGAAAAAATCGTTAATTTCCTTAACCTTCCTGAGGCATTGATTACCGATATGCCACATTTGAATCAGAACCTTGTTTTCCCGCAAAAGGATTCGGCATAAGTCATAGGTCATAAGTCATAAGTCATAAGAAATGTAAGACTTCAAATCAGAGGGGTTCTTACATTTCTTTTTAGGGAACGCTTAATCTCTGTTTCCGACCAGCGGCCTGATAGCCACAGATGCAACTAATCTGAATTATCAAACTACATGACGAGGTTTAAATAGGTACAAGGGATTTCTAGAAACAGGTTTTACCTGGAGTTAGTGCACTGATGGGCGAAACGCAAAAAGGTTTATAAAAAGAAGCAGTTAAGAAATTTGGAGATGACCCCACCAGCCACATTCCGGCACATGAATCCACCGCTGTGGCTGCTCCCTTCCGGGCCTGACCAGGTTCACGGTTTATCATTGCGGAAGGACCAGCGGGGGCACCATTACGCGGCTTTCAGGCAAATTCGAGTTTGCTGTCGCACATTATTAATTTACCTGCATGAAAACATAAAGCTGATTAACTACACAAGCCAATGTGCCTCACTTTGTGCCTCACCTAGGATGCTATGAAGTAGGTACATTCTTTCCAGGCCAAGGATATTTTCCTGTTATAGATGGTATTGATTCCGGACTTGAGTAGAGGTATGGAATATCTCCCTGAATGCACCTGTAGCAGTTTCTAAGGACCATTCTCCACAATCAAGCACAACTTGCCTCATATCTATTTTTGATGGTTTAAAGTCTTGCGCTACCTCTGAGGGCCTTGGTGTTAGTCAAAGAAATATCTGTAGCAGGAGCTGATCTCCCTAACACCAAGAGTGATCACAGGAGATGCTTGCAGTACTTCTCCAAAATATCGTGAGATGGTGGTAGCCGTTTGGATAGAAAAAATTATCTGAACTAGATCAAGTTGTAGTTAGACTAGGTTGATTGATTGCTACTTGAATATTTAGAATGGCCTAATATTCTTCAAATGCTCCGCGCACCAATGGTTGCAATGAAGGGATTCTCAAGCATATAAGTATCAAGGCAGATACGATCCATTCCCCCGGTTTTAGTCCGCCTCTATACTTTGAAAAAGGCGAACCAGAAATGTCTTATCTTGACACTACAAGTAATTACTTCGCGGATGAAGAATCACGAGGTTTTGATAGCTTATCAAGAAACAGTTTGAATAAGGTAAGTGAGGGTTGGATTTCTGCTGGTACCATCGAAAATTCACTAGACCATGACTACTATGAGTTATCAGTTACAGCAGGTTATAAATACACCGTCACATTAACATCTGATTCTAGTTGGTATGGCTGGAATTCTTATAACAACAGCTCCTATTTAGAATTTGACATAGAAAACTCATACGGAGCTGTGCAACTCAGTTCTTCATCAACATCGTTATACGATGATGCTGTAACCTTTACGGCTAATACCAGTGGAACTTACTACTTAGATGTCCATGGATTAACATTCTCAGCTGCGGATTACGCAATTACATACACTTCAGAATATGTTGGAACCGGAAATAGCTCTGCTGTGTTTTCAAATCCGACATACGTAGGTGACTTACAAGAAGATAGTACGGTAGTTGTCGATCTAAACATTAGTGATGCTGATGGAATTAACTCAAGCTCAATTTTAACACATTGGTGGGTACAAGACTCTGAAGGTAATACTTCCTATTTAGATTACTCAACTAATGCCTCTCTCTCACTAACCCAAGCCGAAGTTGGAAAAACACTACTTTACTCCGTAAGTTTTACCGACGATGCGGGTAATTTTGAATCTAGCAATCAGTACATTATCGGTGATGTAACAAATATTAATGATTCCCCTGATGGGTCTTTATTAATCGTTGGTGAATTTGTTGAAGGGCAGACTTTATCAGTATCTAACACCATATCTGATGAAGATGGCCTAGGTGAAATCAGCTATCAATGGCAGGCAGATGGCGTTGATATCGATGGATCTACCACTAATGAACTATTACTGACTCAAGATTTGGTAGGTTCTACGATTACTGTTACCGCTAGTTATACTGACGGATACGGTACTGTTGAATCTCAGAGTTCTTTACCAACTGCAGCTGTAACGAACAGTAATGATGACCCAACTGGTTCTGTAGCTATTGTTGGTACTGCACAAGAAGATCTGACACTTATAGCTTTCAATACACTGGCTGATGAAGATGGCCTTGGTGACATCAGTTATCAATGGCAAGCGAATGGGGTTGATATAGATGGTGCTACAGGCGATGAGATAGTCTTAACTCAAGATCATGTTGGTTCAGCTATTAATGTGGTTGCATCCTATATTGATGGCCAAGGTACAGCAGAATCTTCGGCTTCTTCTCCTACGGCTGTAGTTGCAAATGCTAACGATGACCCAACCGGTTCAGTCATTATTTCAGGCATTCATATCGAAGGAGAAACTCTAACTGCATCTAATACCCTTGCAGATGAAGACGGTTTAGGAGTTATTAATTACCAGTGGTTAGCTGATGGAGTATACATTGATGGTGCTTCTGGAAGTGAGCTTTTACTTTCGCAGAATCTCGTAGGTTCCGTGATATCTGTTTTTGCTAGTTATACTGATGATTTTGGAACTGAAGAGGTCGTTGTATCAGATTCTACAGAAGAGATTGAAGCAAAACCTCCAGAAGCAACCTTTTCACTCGTTGAAAGTGACTCAGATACATTAAATGTCATTATTTCTAACGCCGGTTTGGAGTTGGGAAGTAACTCAATTTTCATTCGGTTTACATTCGATGCATCTGATGTTTCATACTCAGATTTCTCAATGCTAGGAGGTGGCGCTTCTTCTTTGAGCATAAGTTCTACTCAAACTGGGTCATTAGGTAGCGTAACTATCTCAGGTTCTATAAGCCCATCAGTAATTGCAGAAGATCAACTTCAAGTTACCTTTGCTGCTAACTCAAAAACCGGTTTAGTAAATATTGATTTTGATAGTTTTGTGATAGGTGGAAAAACTCATCAAATTGATACATTTGAAGATACCTACTTCTTTAACTCCTTACCCACAGGAACTTTAAGGATTGTAGGCCCTGCTTCAGAAGGCGAGACCTTGGTTGTTCTTGGTACGATAGACGATGCAGATGGGGTAGGTAATGTAAATTATCAGTGGCAAGCGGATGGAGTGGATATCGCTGGTGCTACAGGTGCTGTATTGGTACTAAATCATGATCATGTTGGTTCTTCAATCACGGTTGTAGCATCTTACACTGATGGTCAAGGTACAGCAGAGTCGATTACTTCTTCCCCGACAGATATTATTACTACTACTGCTTCAGGTACTGTGATTGATGGATACGTCTCTGGCGCTTCTATTTACATCGATGCTAACGATAACGGTATTGCAGACCCTGAAGAATATACTGGTGTAGATACAGATGATAGCGGTAACTTTGAGTTAGAAACCACTCTGCAAGGCTCCATCATCGCTGTAGGCGGTACTAACGTAGATACAGGATTGCCGAATGATCTAGTCCTAACCGCTCCTGTGGGTTCTTCTGTAGTCACTCCTATTACAACGTTGATCGACTCGTTTGCATCTTCAGAAGGTGTCTCTATTACTGAAGCTGAAGCTCAGATTCAAACGGCTTTGGCCATTCAGAGTGATGTTGATCTTACGCAGTATGATCCATTTTCTGAAGATACCGGCACTTCGCTGGAAGTCCATTCTAAAGCGGTTCAAATAGCTACCTTGGGGGTTTTGGCAGAAAATGCAGGAGGTAAATTTGATGAGGTTATTTCTGCTTTAACACATTCTGCTGCCAGTGGCTCCACACTTGCTCTATCAGATTATAACTATTTGGGCGACACCTTGATTGGTGTACTAGGTAAAGCAGAACTGAACCAAGCAGAAGAAACCAACTCTGCTCTTGCCAATGCTAATGAGCTAACCGATATCTCTGAAGTCCAGAAGTACCTTGCTAACACCCCGCCGGAAGGAAGTCTCATGATCTCTGGCATCGTGGAGGCAGGAACTCAGTTAAGTATTGAAAATACGTTAACGGATATCAATGGATTAGGTGAAATGTCTTATCAATGGTTAACAGATGGCGAAGTAGTTTTAGGGGCTACTGAGGTCACTTTTACGCCAAACGTTGATCAAGCTAAACAAAAGATTAGTGTTGAAGTTCGTTATATTGATGGTACAGGGACATTAGAAATAGCCACTTCTGATTATGTTACTGCCCCTATATCTGACCTAATTTCCAATGAGTCTTATGAAACAATCATTCAGGGAGCTTATGTTGCATTCTATGGAAGGCCTGCCGATCCGGGGGGGCTCTCAGCATGGGCTGAGTTTTTATCAAATAATGGTGGCGACCTTTCGGCTATCATTCAAGCCTTTGGTAACTCTGCAGAGTACAGTGAGCGTTATGGACACCTCTCTAACCGTGAATTGGTAAACGAGATCTACCTTCAGTGTTTCAATCGACCTGCAGAACAAGCTGGTTTGGATGCTTGGAGTGACTACTTAGACAGAGGATTGATTTCTGTTCAAAACTTCGCACTAGAGGTTTTGATGGGGGCGCGTAATAAAGATGCTGTTTCAATACTACAGAAGATTAACTTTTCAGATTTATTTACAGAGCGAGTTGCATCTGGAGAGCTTGAATATGCTGGATCAAGCCAAGCTGAAGCGGCTAAAAAGGTTCTTTTCGAAGTAGGCTCTGAAACTAAAGCAACGTCCTTCGATCAGTTATCGGTCAAGTACGAAGCACAGGTAACTTCACCACCAACTTCATTTATGCTTTCTGATTTAGATGGAATAAACGGTACCGTATTTCGTGGTATCGATTTTAGTGATTATTCTGGATCATCAGTTAACTCTGCGGGCGATGTTAACGGAGACGGTTATGATGATGTCTTGATTGGTACACATGGAACAAACGAAGTATATGTGGTTTTTGGAAAAGAAAATCAATGGGTCGAATCAATAGAATTATCCGACCTTAACGGGACTAATGGATTCATTCTGAGAGGTGTGAACGGAGGTTCTAATGGACAAAATTCTGTCAGTGCTGGTGATATAAATGGTGATGGTTTTGATGATCTATTGTTAGGTGCGAGTAATGCGCACTCCGATGGCGATACAGATGGTGAAGCTTATGTTGTGTTTGGTAAAGGTTCGGATTGGGAAGGGAATCTTGATGTTTCTGAATTAGATGGGTCGAACGGATTTACTCTCTTTGGTAGTGAGAATAGTGAAAATTTTGGGGGCTCTGTTGATACAGCTGGTGACATAAACGGTGATGGATTCGATGATATTGTAATTGGTGGTAACAGTAATTATTTAAGAGGTGCCACAGGTGGGGAAGCGTTTGTTGTCTTCGGAAAGTCTTTTGGCTGGGATGTTAGTCTTGACCTCTCTGAACTAAACGGGACTGATGGCTTTGTATTGAACGGAATGAATCTTAGTTATGGTATAGGAGGGGCAGTAAGCTCTGTTGGTGATGTTAATGGAGATGGCTTCGATGACGTTTTGTTAGGTGCTCCATATGCGGACCCTAACGGTGAAAGCTCAGGTGCCTCTTACCTGATTTTTGGCAAAGAATCAGGGTGGGATAGTTCTGTGGAGCTATCCAATTTAGATGGCACTGATGGTTTAGTTTTTAATGGCAATCATCTTGATTTGGCAGGTATATCTATTGGTCCTGCAGGCGACATTAATGGTGACGGTTATGATGATTTCTTGATTGGTGCAATTGGTGCATCACCAAATGGAAACGAATCCGCAGGAGCAACCTATGTGATTTTCGGTAAAGAATCAGGGTGGGATAGTTCTGTGGAGCTATCCAATTTAGATGGTACTGATGGTTTTGTACTAAACGGTATTAATTATCGGGATCACTCAGGATCATCAGTTAGTTCTGCGGGAGACATCAATAGTGATGGGTTTGACGATATCTTAATTGGCGCTCCATCTGCGGATTCGAATGGTGGCTCTGCTGGTGATACCTACGTCGTGTTTGGTAAAGGTTCGGATTGGGACGGGAGTCTTGACCTCTCTGAATTAGATGGATGGGATGGCTTTAAGTTCATTGGTGCAACAGATTGGGATCTTTCGGGTACTTCGGTAAGCTTAGCAGGAGATACTAATGGGGATGGTATCCATGATATTCTGATTGGTGCTCCTTGGACTTCAACAAATGAGGGTTTATCGGGGGAGACCTATTTGGTGTTTGGTGGGTTTTGGTTGCTATAGCTAAATAACTCACTCTATATGATCAATATCAGCTAGGTATTCAATTGAATCCACGGAGTTGGATACCTAGTACCACAACTCGACTGTAGTTTTGTGCTCAGCCACTGATATAAAACAAGTAATACATACCTTTAATAATAGGTTTTATGAATAAAAATATCTCAGTATGGCCCTCAACTCTATAGGAAGTAGTGTTTGCACCGGCAGTAGCAGCGTAGTTAACGTGACCCCTGAGCTAAAGCTTCTGCATCTTTCATCTGTTTACTCACCTTGGCTACCAATCCACGAGAACAGCCCACAGTTTCCATGATTTCTTTATACGGAGTCTTAATTGCTAGTAGTTTTGCTATTCTTTCCTGTTTCTTTGTGTCATCTCTTCTCCCACGGTACTTACCTGCATCACGAGCCTTTGCTATCCCTTGAGCCTGCCTACGTCTTCTATCTAGATAATCCTTCCTAGCTACAGCAGCGAGTATATCAAGCATCATATTGTTAACTGCTTTCATGATAGAAGCAGTAGTGGGGTCAGAATAATCTTTCTCGAACACTGTATGACTCGTTGGAAGGTCAAGTGAAACAATTAGTAGCTCCTTCTCTTTAATCCGTTGTTTCAGTGTTTCCCAGTCTGAATTGGACAGTCTACAGATTCTATCAACTTGCTCCGCTAACAGAATGTCATTCGGATGAGCTTCCTCAATCAGTCTCATCAACTCTGGCCTATCTAAAGAAGCACCAGACTCATTCTCATAATAGTAGGACGCTATCTTATGTCCCTTAGAAGATGCGAACTCATCTAACTGTTGCTTAGCACGGGTAGCATCTTGTTCTTCTGTAGAAGCTCTCAGATATGCCCTGATAAACATGATCGATCCCTCTGGGTCTATTAACAATAGTCTATATATTAAAGTCCATTATATATGGTCTATCAATTTTTAAGTCAGCATAACATGGTTAACTTGATCAGTCTAATATATGTGTACCCAAAATAGACCCTTCTGGTGAAGGAAGATGCCTCTGTCAGAGAACACTACTAACAGTGGTGGGGATGGTTCTGAATGCGGTATGACACAGGTAAGAACATCTATTTCCTGAGCCGCATTGAGGAGAGCAAGATAATAGTTATTGTTTTTTACACTAATAACTCGTTTGCTTAGTCTTCTTATGTCAGATGTTCTGTAAGCAGGATCAGTCTGAAGTGCTACTGTCATAAGTGGAGCCTTAAAGACTTCTCACATCCAGTATTCCTTCAGGGCATGTGAACAAACACAACATACTAAAATCATAATCCCAGTGGGGATATCAGACATGGATAACACTATGTAACTATTGTTGACTGTCAGTCATGGTTATCTGATGTCTGCAACTATTAAGCTGATATCTATCTGGAGATACCCTTTCATAGGGATAGCCTTACAGATCCACTTACATCAGATGCCCTTGTGAGAAAGGTGTAGAAGATGGTAAATAAATACACCACACTAATCCTGTATCTTTTGTAAGAATGGCAATACAGATCAAGCAATTCAGAAGCTACCAATATGAAACGCTTAAGCGGACATCAATTCTGGTAACTTTTCAGAATACTCACAATGGGATTGGTTTTTAACATGTATGTATTTGTAAAACCTTCCCCCCTGAGAGAAGATCTGATTAGTTAGTTCCATATTGGTCAATCTAAATATGGTCGCTGTAATCAGATACTCAAAAGGAGAGTGTTATTTCTGGTATTTATTATTGTTAACTTTCTCTCTGGGAATTTTACCCTTATATAGTCTTATTAAGGGTTTTGTTCCCCCTAGTCCTCCATTGGTATCAGAGGGAGCCGAAGCTCCCGATCTGTGAAGTTATCCTTTAGGGTGTTCCCTGCGAGGATGCCTTACTGGGACTGCTCAGTTGTGAACCATTGGTAAGACTTCCTGCCTGAGGAGCATTTAAAGATCTCACCCAAGTTTTGTAAGCTTTTACATCATGTTTGTTATTGATGTCAGGACCTCTCCCAAACTTGTTCCTAAAGTCAGGTAGAAACACTGTATAGAATGCCTTTCTAGCTGCCCCAGTTAAGTTGTACGTTTTAGGGAAACCAGCTGGTCTACCTCCTTTGTTAGGAGCAGGCATAGGCAAGGCATAGCTAGTATCTACATTACAACCCTGTAACCAGCCATTAGCCATGTAATTACAAGCTCGCATATCAGGCACCACGATATGTACATCTTTACTGCTGTTGTGGTCCCTGATGTTCGATCTGGTTACGAACTGGAATACAGCTTCGCAGTAATATGACGTTGTATGGGCCTTCACCAGATGATCTTTCTGGAGGCCAAGATCATTTTCCAGCTCATTCAGTAACCACCTATCGTAAGGTTGAGGGTTGAAACTGAACAATGCAGCGAAGTAGGTTTCCGTCATGTACTTGTTCAAGCCGTGTGGCTCATACTGAATGAACTCATTTGGTATACCTAGCCCATTGAGTTTATGACCAAAGGACTGATTCCTACCTTTGTTCTGCGTGTAGCAGGCGTACTGTTGGCTCTTATCTCTATAGATCTGGGCAGAAATCTCCATCAGCTCATCGTTAATGGTCCACGTGTTGCTTCTGTTCTGAGAGCCAATGTAGGAGGTATCCAGCAGAGAGCGACTCACATCAACGTTAAGTAACAGAGGGTAAATCGTCACCCGTCTTGGATTGTTGTAACTACTCCGATGAGGAGCTATCACTGACGTACAGAAAGTCGCCCCATAGTAATGTTCTAATAACTCATACGGGAGAGTTCCCTTAAAGTTGGCACCTAGAATATGAATCTGGTTAAAGCTTCCCATCTGCTTATTGAAGTCCATCAGATCGAGGAAGGAGTAGTAATAATCATTACCTACCTGTTTCATGTGCACTTCACTACTATTCAGCGCTGCTTGCAGCAAATCTATCGCAGATTGGCTGTATAAGTTGGTAGCACCTGTGGCAACAATAGCCTCTACCTGAGCCTTCTGAGAGATATCAAGTTTATACCATGGTGCTTTTGATCCGGGGATTAACCACTGAGAGATAGAGCCGTGATTAGCAGCAATCACCTTGACGGAACCTGCAATATAGAGTTTAGGTAACTCATCGATGATGCAGCTGTATCCTGTAAAGGCTTTAGGATTATTGAAGCTCAACAGGTTGCTGTGAGTAATAATGATAATGCTTGTTTGGCGTTGGAGTGCCATTGACAAGGTCATAGCTACATTCGTGCTGTTGTTGCTATGAATTACGACGATGTCGTTGGATGGAGCTGTCTGACGGCGCTTTAGATCTTCATCTGTCAGGCCATATTTTGCTTTGACACAGTCCTTGTAGATCTGATCGCATAGAGCGATAGAAGGTGCCGCAATAATAAATCGTTGGCCTTTCTCAATCTGACCAAGTACGTGGTTAATCGCAGCCGTAGTTTTCCCCATACCTGCTGCAGCTGAGCAAGTGTTGATAGTCAATGTATTTTGTAAATTCTGACTCATATTTTAAGTCTCCTATTTTAATAATTTTTCCCTTATGGGCTGAATTTTCTTGATATGTATTCATATCCGTTCACCTTTGATAGTTTCTTTTCGTAGTTTCAGTTTTCATGATCCCATTCGCTGAGATCTCGATTTATCTTGCCGTTTATTGTTCGTCTTCACCTCCTGTCTGTTTCAAAGCCCCATACAACGAAAAACGCCAGTAGGATTACCTGCTGACGCTTCAAACTTGCATACGAATCCACAGGGTGGACCTCCAGTTGTGGGAGTGACAGCTGAGCTGTATACAAGTTTTCGTGTTATAGGCTTTTCCTAGTTTAAGTGAGCAGGTCTTGCTGGGACCCTGCTCTGGTAATTCTGTTTACTACAGGCAAAATAAAAGAGGCTAATGCCTCTCTCAATTCAATGTATAAGTTTGCCCACACGTGGTTACCGGGCAGTGGTTTTCTGAATTGAGATTTATGCCATATTTACTTCCGCAATTGATTTAGTGGGGCGATTACATCACATAACTATTGATATTGTCAAATGGTTGTTGTAGGAAATCATGAAATAGACCACCATTACCACATAATTGTACATTAATTAACCAGTTGTTTAAGTCTTGTTTCAGGAAGAGAAGATTCTGTCTATTTAGGTAGAAATATGATGCTAGAGGCCATATTCCGGGGCGTTTTAGTCTATTTCGCAGATTATTTGGTAGTGGATGGGGGAATCTGATTGTAGAAAAATAATTGGTGATGGCAGAGCAAGTTGTTAGACATAACTTCCTCCCCTTGCTCAACCATGAAGCCGATACCCTGAGAGTTCAGACATCTTTGTAGCTAATCTAGACCCTGAAGTCCAATAACTCGACAACAGGTAAAATCTTCTCAGGAGAGTACTCTTTCCCGTACCTACTATAAGTAATTCCACCAGCCTTATGCCCCAACAATCCAGCGATTAGCCCCTCAGTTACTCCAAGCTGTTTTAGATGATCCGCGACTGTATGCCGAAAACTATGGAAATCCTTCTTCTCTCCGCTGTTGTTAAAACCAGCCTTAGCCCTGACATTAGCAAACCAACGTGACGGAGCGTGTGTGTAGCGATGCTGTTTATGGAAACGTAATTCTGAGAACAGACGTACTCGACCTAAGGTACGCTGAGATTGAACAAATTCAAGGAAACCCAATTCTTTCAGCCTTGGATGTAGCGGTATCAAACGTTCGGACGTTTGGTTCTTCAGACGTTGGTCAGGATGTTCAGCTTGGATGTGCAAACAATCAATACCATCAATATTAATCACCTCATCCAGATACAACTGACATAACTCATTCAGCCGAGCACCAGTGAACAAACCAAGTAATGGAAGCCATTTACGGTAAGGTTTGGTGTCCTGATATGGCTCAAACCTTAAACACTGAAACAGATGCGTTAGATCATTTTCAGAAAAACGACTACGGAATTCACTAGCCTTAACACGTTGTTTTACCTTCAGCCCTTCTGCAGGATTCCGACTACAATACCCCTCCCTAATTGCATAAGTGAAGATCGTAGTAAGGTTCTTAACATAGTTGTTAAAGGTAGTTGTACTGATTGTCTCAGTAGCTTCACTAATTACCTTATCAAGAGGCTGCTCAGGCATTTGCCCAATTCGTGGAGGAAGTTGCAATGCGATTGTCTTGAACTTACGAGCATCCTCACGAGTAATCTGATCGATAGGTTTATCGCCAACTACACGAATGAATAGGTTCGCAACCGCCTTTTTACCATTAACCGTACCTATCCCTACTCCCTCCCTACGTTGCTCATGCAGATACTCGTTAAGAACGACTGATAACTTCGGCCCTATTTTAGGGGATACTGGAGACTTTGTAGGAGCTTCAGGAGCACTACGAACTAGCTTGGGTTTCTTCCACGTCAGTTCAGACAGGTCTGCACATTTACCTTCTCTAACCAAATCGAAGATTGAACATACTTGCTCAAGAACCACTGAACATCTCTGGACTGCTTCTCTCCGACATTTGGTCTTCAGTGAACGTCTGATTTGAGATTGGGAGAACGAAGGGGTCAGCTCAATGGGTATACGAATACGGAAATAGAATACACCGTGTCGGGACTGTTCAAGATACGCAGAGGATCGGGAATAAACCATGTGTCTCACTTTGTGCCGCACTTGGCGCCAGCAGAGCAAGAATTAGGAGAAAACCGTTATAAAACAAGGCATTGGAGATGACCCCACCAGCCACATTCCGGCACATGAATCCACCGCTGTGGCTGCTCCCTTCCGGGCCTGACCAGGTTCACGGTTTATCATTGCGGAAGGACCAGCGGGGGCACCATTACGCGGCTTGATAAGCCTAGCCTCAAACGGTCGCTCAAGGCAGGCGCGAAGTATACCAGTGCTGTAACAAGATGCAAATGCATTCTTGTAACTGTCTGTTATTCCTCACCATAATGTTTAAGTAATCGTCTTACATACCACCATAATGCACCGGCAATAAGCGGTACCGACATACTTATCCACATAAGAATCTGATCCTGAAGTGCATCAACCTGAACCGTATTTCGGATAGAGCGCTCTAACAGATCAAAGGCGTAATAAGTCACCACAATAATCGTGAAGCTTTCTAGCTTAGCTTGTAGACGAAGCTGACGGCGGGAGCGATCATTCAACCCCTCCAGCAACAGCTGGTTCTGCTCTTCTATAGATAACTCGACCTGTGAGCGTAACAACTCACTGGTACGGGTGATCCGCCGGGAAAGCCTTTCTATACGCTCATTTGCTGAGAGGCAGGTCTTTCTCGCTGGATCGAGCCTACGCTCTACAAACTGTTCAACTGTCTGCAGACCTTCAATTCGGTCTTCACGCAGCTCCTCTATCCGTCTATCGAGAACAGCAAAGTAAGCTTCTGTAGCTGAGAAACGGTTTGCAGTTTCAGCTGATAGCTCCTCAACACGAGCGGCGAGTTCCATCAGTTCCTGAAGTAACTCAGGAGCATCATTACTGTTAGCAATACGGTGTGTAACCGCAGCCAGCTGCTGATCCATCTCTGTTACTTGCGGCATCGCTTGCTGGGCTACAGGTAATGCCAATAGAGCGGTATGCCGGTAGGTTTCTATCTCACACAAACGCTGCAGTAGACGCCCTGCCTGGAAAGATTTCAGCGAACAGTTCTGTACCCGCATCCGGACAAAGCCATCTTCACCAGATGGATAAAAATCGGTCCATAACCGTGCTGCCTTACCCATCACCATAGAACCGGATACCTGTCGGGTACCGAAGTATTGTTTCAGATCAGGTTCACCCTGTTCCTCAGTGCCAAATAGAATCTCAACACCAGAGAGTAGCGAGCCCGGTAATTGCTTCCAAAGCGGCTGCAGTTTCTCTACTGACATAGTCCCAAACTGATATAGCGTGAGAGTATAAAATTCGTTATGTGGCTCATAGCGCAACGCCATATCATCGTTAGAGCTATAGAAGAAACTAGTTAGTTGTTCCGGGAGGGGAATCTCATTATCAACGAGAATACCGCTTAGTATCTGCTCCAACTCTATCTGTTCTTCAGCAGTACAAGTCGCTGCTATGTGTATAAGTCCAAGATCAGGGTATAAACGCTGAAAAGGCCGGGCATGAACTTCCTGTGAGATCAGGGTTCTTAGAGCATGATTTTGCATGGAGCTATCTCAGACAAAAAGAAAACACTATACCAAAGTCTAACAATCTAATCCCGTTGAAATAAACTCAGAGTTTTATGGAATAAACACTTGTTTGATTCTGAACAGTGTTCCAAAATTGTAACACTACTAATCGTAATCGATTCTTAGGTCACTCATACATCTGCTGTTTTATGGGAAAAAACATGGAAGATAACCTCAATCCTCTTGGGCTGGCCCGGCAACCAATTTTTGATCGTGACCTCAATGTGGTTGCCTATGAACTTCTCTACCACTCTGAAAATGGAGAGAGTATTGCTAAATTCCTCAAGGGGGATCAGGAAGCCTGTAACGCGCTTATCAACAATTTCACCAGCATCTATGATTGCGGAGCACTAAAGTCCTTGCCTGCATTTTTAAATGTATCAGAAATGTTCGTACGCAGTGGCAGCCTGCCTAATCTGAGCCGCCACAATCTGGTGATTGATATACGCCAGCAAGAACTCTCCTCCGAACTGATAAAGAACATAACGAAATACGTTGATGCAGGTTACCGGCTGGTATTAGATGACTTCACCTATGATCCAAATTGCGATGAGTTATTAACCTTGGCGAATATGGCCCGGGTCAATATCCAGAAACATTCGGATGAAGAAATTGAGCAACACCTCAAAACGGTTAGCCGCTTTAAAGTAACTTGTCTTGCCGAGAATGTAGAAACTAAGGAAGAGTACGAAAAATACCGGAAAATGGGCTTCAGGCTTTTCCAAGGACCTTTCCTTTCCCGCCCAACGCTGGTCGAAGGCAAAAAACTCAGCTCTAACCAGAGTATTGTAATCCATCTACTGGCTGCTCTTCAGGACAAAGAGGTTACGCCTATTGTTCTGGCGGATATTACCTCGCGAGATCCGCAACTCACCTTTAAACTCCTGCGTATTGTCAATTCAGCGAAATATAACCTGCCGAATAAGATAGAAAGTCTGACCCAGGCGATCGTTGCGTTGGGGATGAATGAAATTAACAAATGGGCCACGCTGCTAGCACTAGCAAGCAATGATGAAAGCCCTTCGGAGTTAATACGTCAGATTCTGCTCACAGCCCGCATGTGTGAATTTGTTGCCTATCGGACAGAGGAAGTTGATTCTGAACTCGCCTTTATCTGTGGTGTGCTCTCCATGTTGGATGCCCTACTGGAGATTGATCAGGAAACGTTGCTTGACCAACTTAGCGTCTCTGAAGTGATCACATCAGCAATAACCCGCTATGAGGGGAAAGCAGGTAAGTTACTCCACGCAGTTACCCTTTATATGGTTGGTCAAAGCAGTTTCGAACTACCGATAGAAGTGCAAGAGGTCTACTCAAGCTCATACTACGAAGCCTTACGCTGGAGTAACGAGGCGATGCAGATGATGGAAGGCTCCCACCTCTGATTGCGCTCAATAGTGCTTAGTAAACAAGAGGCTCAGGAAAAGAGCTCCGCTAACTCTGCTCTGATCCAGCTGCACATTGGATCATGATGATAACGAGCATGCCAGTAAACGTAAAAGACGATTTCTGGTAGCTCAAACTCTTTGGGTAATGGTCGTATCACCAGACTACTGTTCTTGGACAGATGTTCTGCCATCATCTCCGGCGCAGTAAAGATCAGATCAGAGTCTTGGCAAAATTCCACCACAGACATAAAGCTGGCCAGACGCAGCATAACCTTACGCTTATAGCCCATCGGCTTAAGAACATCGTCCATTTTCCCCGGCCCTTTGCCGGTAATCGAAACCAAGCCATGAGAGGCATCCACATACTGCTCCAACGAGATTTTCCCCTTCGCTAATGGATTGTTCTCATCCATAAGGCAAACATCACGAGTCCGAGCCACCTCAATTCTACGATACTGGTCTTGCACTACCTCCGGCACTAAACCAGTAAGGGAGAAATGCACTTCCCCCTGCTCTAACAACGCAAAATGATCAGAAACCTGCGGTACGATCTCCACTTTCAAATTTGGAGCTTTCTTTCTCAGAAGCTGGACCACCTTTGGAATCAGCAACGTCAATTCCAGATCCAGTCCGGTAAATTTAACCGTACCTTCAGCATGCAGAGGATCAAAACGCTCCGGCTGCATAATCTCCTGCACCTCATGTAAAACCCGCATGAGTTGAGGCTTAATTTCCACTGCTCTGGCACTCAGGTCATAGCCACTTCCCGTCCTAACCAACAATGGATCATCCATGGTTTGCCTAAGCCGCTGTAATGCACGACTGACTGCGGGCTGACTCATCCCCAAACGAACCGATGCCTTTGAAACATGGCATTCCTCAAGCAACGCCTGGAGCACAACTAATAGGTTGAGATCTATCGATCTTAAATTCACTTCAAGCATAGCAGGGATAATTTTTATGCATTAGACGCATCAATAATCAACCATTAGAGTAGGTTGTACAAGGGTTGAAACAGAAAACGTAAAAAAACGTAAAAGATACTGAAGCCCAAATTTGGATATGTTCTATTGTGAATCTATCAGGGCTAACTACATGACTATGCATAAAAAATTATTAAACGATAAACAGGACTACGGCTGGCTACCAATCATCATGCACTGGCTGATTGCTCTCGCAGTACTAGGCCTCTACCCGCTTGGCCTCTATATCGATTCGCTCAGCTATTACGATCCTGAATACCGTACAGTGCCTGCGTGGCATAAAAGTATTGGCTTGCTGGTTATGGCAGTATTTATTGCTCGCATAGCCTGGCGTCTGATTAACAAGCCACCTATGGCTTTACCACAGCCTAAATTACATGAGATCGCAGCCAAAGTTGCCCATGCAGGCTTATACCTGCTACTGCTGATCACACTGATCTCTGGCTATCTAATCTCAACTGCAGATGGCAGCCCAATTGAACTATTCAGCTGGTTTAGCGTTCCTGCTCTGCCTTATGCCATAGAAAACCAAGAAGACATTGCTGGTGAGATTCATTTTATTGTAGCTACGCTACTGATCTCTCTGGCAGCACTACACGCAGGTGCCGCGCTGAAGCACCACTTTATTGATAAAGATATCACCCTGAAACGCATGCTTGCGATACAAGAGGATTAAGAATGAAAGCAAAATTTATTAAAGGACTGGCACTGGCTACAGCAGTAACCGCTTCCATGACTGCAGCGCCAATCCATGCAGCTGATTATGTTATCGATACAAAAGGTGCACATGCATTTATCCAGTTCCGCATCAGTCACCTGGGTACCAGTTGGTTGCTAGGACGTTTCAATAAGTTCGCGGGTGAGTTCAGTTATGACGCGGCTAAACCAGAAGCTTCCAGCGTTAATGTAGAAGTAGATGTGACTTCACTAGACTCCAACCACGCAGAGCGCGATAAGCACCTACGTGACAATGACTTCCTTAATGTAGCCAAGCATCCAACCGCAAGTTTTAAAAGCACCCAGTTCGTTCCGAATGAAAACGGCGGCGGTGTTATGAAAGGAATGCTGACCTTATATGGTTCTACGAAAGAGATCGCTATTGATGTGGAAAAAGTAGGTGAAGGTAAAGACCCTTGGGGTGGCTACCGCGCAGGATTCTCCGGCACAGTTGAACTGCAACCTAAAGAATTTGGTATGAACTACCAGTTAGGCCCTGCTGCTGAAACCGTTTATATGGATCTGCATATCGAAGGTATTCGTAAGTAACAGCTCCAGATATACATAATAAAACGGCCCGCATAATGCGGGCCGTTTTATTATGGCTTATAGATTGTGCAGCCCAGGCTTAAGCAGCTGAATCAATATCCTGATTACCGTTTTCAATCAGAGCTGCATGCAGAGCAATAATCGCTTTTTCATAATCATCATCAGAGACAACACACTGCATCTCAACCTGACGAATAGACTGGTGCAACGCCATCACATTGATATCAGCATCAGCCAGTGCGCCAACGGCACGTGCCAGAATGCCTTTAACTTTCATGTGTGAGCCGATTGCAGAGACAATTGCCAGGTTATGCAGCTGGATCTGGCCTTCTGGGTACATATCTTCCATTAGGCGAGCAGCGCGGTTAACCATCTTGCGTGAACCACCCACGTAATAGGTGATACTGTTCGCATCCGCGTCTTTGTTGATAACGTACAACTTCAGCTGCGCTAGAAGTTTTGATATCTCGATATCGTATTCCGCATCACCCAGCATCTCCTGATCAAAGATCTCAATACCGAATACATCTTTACGGCCGGCAATAATCTCAACACGTGGGGCATCGCTGTGATAATCCTGGCTGATGATGGTGCCTTCATGCTCTGGCTCAAATGCGTTCTTAACACGCAGTTTTACACCATTACGGCGCAGGCCTTTTGCAGCTTTAGGGTGAATCGCTTCCATACCCAGGTTAGACAGCTGATCCGCTACGTCATAGTTGGTCGCACCAATCGTAACAACGTTATCAGTACCCACCAGCATTGGGTCAGCAGAACTCAGGTGATATTCCTTATGGATGATCGCTTCTTCAGCCTGCGTGACTGTCGCAATCATACTGAAGGTCATCTCACTGTAGCCACGGTCAAAACTCTTCATCAGACCTTCTTCACAGTGAGTGTAGCCAGTAGCGATAACCATCTCTTTATCGATCTGAACATCGGCAAACTGCTGTTTAATCATCTCCTCAAACGGAAGAGGCTGATCCATATGCCAACCGGTCAGGTCTGCGAAACGCGCATTGATACCCGCTTTACGCAAAGCCAGTACTGAGTTGTATGCACTGTGTGCTTCACCGATAGAAGCCAGCATCTCACGAACCTTCATCAGGTGCTCTTCCAACTGGAAGTGGCCGTAAGTACAAAGGTGGTGCAAGCTCTTCATGCAATCGCGTACATCATTAAGACGCTCAATAACAAAATTATCAGCGGCATTACGCTCAAACTCAGCGTCGCCAAATAACTCTGCATTGATCTCTTCCATGCGCGCCTGAACTTTGTTCAGCTCTTCAACCCAAGCCTCTTCAGTTTCAGCGTTGGCGAAACGTGCATAAACACCAGGCTCACCTGTTTTCTTATGTTCAAGAAGATAGTTGGTAATACCACCGTAAGCAGATACCACGAAAATTCGGTTATACAGTTCTTCAGGGGTGGTGCGTTTGCCCACCAAAATTGTATCCATCAACTCTTCAAAGCGGCTCATGGAAGTGCCGCCGATCTTCTCAACTGTATGCATCTTCTTTCCGAATCTAACTGGTTACGCCCCGAATCTTCTCGAAGCAAAAAATTGGGGGCAAATTTTACACTAACGTGATGAATTTGTGACCATTTATAGAACAGAAAAAGAATATAAACCCGTGTTTTTGTTACTTATCCGACCAAACAGCTAACTCATTACCGTTGGGATCAAGAAACTGAAAACGTCTTCCTCCAGGAAATGAGAAAATTTCCACGCTTATTTTGGCTCCAGCCGTCTCAACTTTGGCTTGCATATCCTCCAGATCAGCAGCATACAGCACTACAAGAGCACTGCCATTTTCGGTACGACTTTTTAGATCAGATTTAAAAAAGCCACCCATCAGCCCTGACTCAGAGAAGGCAGTATATTCTGGTCCATAGTCGGTAAATTCCCAGGAAAATGCATCGTTATAAAATTGCTTAACCTGCTCCAGATCTGAAGCTGGAAACTCTACATAATTGATATGCCCCGATTCACCCATCGCTCTTCTCCAATTCAGCTGTAATAAAAATTTAACCTTTTCAAGCAAACCTATCTAAAACCAAAAGCTATGCTTTGTATATACATTTAATTCACCGGATCAGAGAGAACCGATGCAATTAAAGATACTCATTAGCATACTTTGTTTACTATATACCGCTGCACTTAAAGCTGCTGAACTAGAAGTTGGCAAAGTCTGCCCTGTGACTTACCAAACAGAATCAATTGGGATTTTGGTATTTTCCAAGGAGTGGTATCACAGCAGTCGAAGCAATGCCCGTTACATCCCAGGGGATAACGCAACCGGTATTGGGCTGGAGATCCATCTGATTAACAACGTGACGGGTCATCTAACCGGTCAGAATATCGCGCAGTGTGACCGCTATCGTCTTTTACAAGTTAGAAAAACCAATAGCCGGCTTCTGCCTGGAGAAAAGCCGGTTCAGATTGATGTACCCGATGAATTTCTAGACCCCTTCTATGATAATGCTCCGCTCGAACACGGTTATGGTGTACACCCTACCCCTCGTGATGACCAAGACAAACCCTGGAGTGGTCAACCGAAACGCGCTTCTACCGTAGCTATTTATGACACACCCTATGTCTCAGATTCTTATGGTGTAGAGGGTAAAGATATTGAGGTAAAGTTTGAAACTTGCGTAGTTTGTGAACGTGATAGAAGCTACGACAATATACTTTCCTGCGGCAGTTGGGGTTATAAACGGGAATATATGGGAGGTATGACCGGTTGGGCTGAACCTGAATTCAACGGAGTACAATGCCATGCGAAACCCAGCGAGACACTTAAAGAAACGGTGAACCTCTCCAACCGAATCGAATACAGTTACTGGATTAATTGGCGATAAATCTAACCAGCCAACTCTTCTATAGCACTGGAATAAAGGTTCGCCATCTCATCACTAAAAGCGCAAAAAATTACTCGCTTTATTCCCGGATGCGTCTCGAGTTTCTGCGCAACAACTTTTAATGCAATAGTTATAGCCTCACCAGCCGGATAACCATATACACCACAACTGATAGCGGGAAAAGCGATACTGCTGATTGAGTGTGTCACAGCCAACTGAATACAAGACTCATAACATTGCGTCAGCTTCTGTGCTTCACCCTCATCACCGCCATACCAAATTGGCCCTACGGTGTGAATAATCCAAGGGGCTTTAAGTCGATAACCTCGGGTTATCTTGGCTCCACCTGTTTCACAACCATTCAGAGTTTTGCATTCCTGTAGTAATTCAGGCCCTGCAGCACGGTGAATAGCACCATCTACTCCGCCACCGCCGAGCAAACTGTTATTAGCAGCATTAACGATAGCATCAACATCCAACTGGGTAATATCACCCTGAAAAACCTCGATTTTCTGTTTTACAGACATCGTTTCGCCTTAATTGTTTTGATTGATATGAACAGCTAGCCAAATAGTTGGTTGAGTATTATCGGTCCACTCAACCCGGTGTTTTTTATGTGCTGGAAGGAAGAGAGAATCTCCGGGGTTAAGGTGAATAACCTCGGAGTCTCCATCAAGAAGTAAACCCGCCGTACCTGAGATAACCAGAACCCATTCATCCCAATCCTGATCGTACCAATCCCCTTCAGGGGTAGCCTGACCATGGGAAATAATCCGTTCTATGGTTACCCCATCTCTGGAGAGCAGCTGGTCGAACTTTTCAGCATCTGATCCCGAGCCTGACAGATCATATAGGTTCATTTTGCTACTACCCCTGCCACTTTGATGTTACACATTAACCATTGATCCTCTACTGAATCACCGGTGTAACACTCTGGCCTAAGGTTGTAATCGATACAACAGGTTTCCATGTTGTTTATAACAATTGCCTGTTAAAGCCCGATTACAATCGATAAAAAGTGAGTCACTTTATTTTTTCCACTTGATAGACCGAACATGTCATCGTATCTGACCAGTGCCCCGCGGGCATTCCTGCTTTCAAACGCAATTGATCTAGAAAGCTCTGAGGTTGTGATAGCTGCTCCCAGACAGAAGGTAAAAACGTTGCTCTACGCAAACCATCTTCGATAATTAAGCCATCAATCCCTGGCCGTAAAGTTGACAACAATTCCTGCTCGCTGGATACAGTCAAAGGCTGCACTTCAGTTAGCACAGATAACTCAATATCCAGCTGTTCAAACTCCTCTTCGGTCACTGGAGGGAAACGTGGGTCACTGAAAGCGGCTGCCTGAGCGTTGTGCCAGATATCATCTAATAGAGAACGAACCGGGTGTAAGCTACCAATACAGCCCCTCAACTGCCCCTGTTTTTTCAGGGTCACAAAACTTGCCCTTTCGTCTTCTAGCCAAGGCTCAGGCTGGGGCTTTCCTGCCTCCCATGGATGCAATGAGGAAAGAATTGCATTCCGGGACAGATCTAACAGCGTTGATCTCTGTTCACTGGTAAACACCGTAGGCTCCATATCCAACCACCCTCATTTTGTCTCCGGCCGTATCACCAGAGTTACATTGGTCAATCAACTCAATACGCTTCCCTTGCTCTTTTAACCAAAACAGAAGCCCGTTAAGCGCATTACACCCACAAGCCTCTTCCGGCTTAATATCAGTCGCCAGATTAATAATCCGCTGACTAGTATTCTGATCGAGCAGTTGAGCTTCAGTGTAGGAATGAAAATGACTCAGATCTGAACTAACCAGAATCAGAGTTTTTCCTCTTGAACAGACATAATCGATGAGAGCAGAAACCTTCTCAGGCCTTTCTCTGCCAACCACGACTGGAACCAACGGAATATGAGCCTTTATCTTCTGCAAAAAAGGGATCTGTACTTCCAGTGAGTGCTCTGTCAGGTGAGCAGTATCGTTAAAAGAAGCCAGACATTTTTCTACTAACTCATTGATTAACTTTGATAAAAGGGGGTAATCCCCAAGAGGAGTGGAAAATGCTTCAGATGTAGGTAAAGCCATTCCAGATAAAGGCATCTTGTGGCTTGGGCCAAGCAGGAGAATTTGCTCATAATCATCCGGCTGTACTTGAATATAAGCCCGAGCAGCTGTCGCTCCGGAGTAGATATAACCTGCATGTGGAACAACCAGTGCCTGTGGATGCAGGTCGGGTTCTGGCTCTAAGGCATCAAATAATTCATCAAGGTGTAACTGTAAGAGTGCTGGATTTCCAGGATAAAACATACCAGCAACAGCGGCTTCACGAATACTCATTATTCACCTCTTTAATCACTACTAAAATAATAGTACGTAGATAAATGAAGCGATAAAAAACAGACAATAAAAAGCCCGGAAAATCCGG
>NZ_JAAEQH010000198.1 GCF_024231755.1 Neptuniibacter sp. | reverse complement strand
TAGTCATCGCATCCAGCATAGTCCACAGCACATCTAGCTTAAACTGCAGAATTTCAAGCATACGATCCTGCTGCTCACGAGTTGTGTAATGATCCAGCGTAATTTCCAGACCATGTACTACATCACGACGCGCTTCGGTCAAACGGTTACGGAAGTACTGGTATCCATCTTCCTTGATCCATGGATAGTGATCCGGCCATGTATCCAGGCGGTTCTGGTGAATGGTCGGCGCAAACAGCTCGGTCAGAGAGGAGCTTGCTGCCTCCTGCCAGGTAGCACGACGCGCAAAGTTAACGTAAGCGTCTACAGCAAAACGCACACCCGGCAATACATGCTCGCCAGACAGAATCTCTTCACGAGTCAGGCCTACCGCTTCACCCAGTTGCAACCAAGCTTCGATACCACCTTCTGCTCCCTCATAACCATCATGGTCCAGCACGCGCTGCACCCAGTGACGACGCACATCACGATCCGGGCAGTTCGCCATGATTGCTGCATCTTTTACAGGAATGCTGATCTGATAATAGAATCGGTTTGCTACCCAGCCGCGAATCTGTTCGGGGGTACTTTTACCCTCATACATCGCGATATGATAAGGGTGCTGCGTGTGATAGAAATCGCCTTTAGCGCGCAGCGCTGCCTCAAACTCGTCACGGGTCATTGGCAATTTATCGTTAGCTTGACTATTCATTCTACTCTAAGCCTTTTTATTCTGTTCACATAGCCTATCCGGATATTGAAGCGAGCTTAAAGCTCAATCGACATACCGTCGTAAGAGACTTCAATATTATGTGATTCCACTTCTGCTCGCTCAGGGGAATCTTCATCCAGAATCGGGTTGGTGTTGTTGATATGGATAAGTATCTTGCGCGGTTTTTCCAGCGTATCCAGATACTCAATCATGCCACCCTCGCCTGACTGAGGCAGATGCCCCATCGCTACGCCTAACTTATCGCCAACCCCAGAAGTGATCAGCTCATCTTCTGTCCAGATAGTGCCATCCACCATCAAGACATCAGCATTCTCCATATAAGGACGTAGGTGCGGTTCAATCTGGCCTAAACCAGGTGCATAGAACAGAGTTTTACCGGTCCGGGTATCTTCGATATGGATACCGATATTATCACCCGGATGTGGATCGTCACGGTGAGGAGAATAAGGAGGCGCACTACTCAATAGCGGCACTGCTGTCAGCTTCAATTCCGGTACCTGAGGAATAACAAAACTGTTTTCGTTCTCACCAATAGGAATGCGGTTGATGTTATTACCACCATTCCAGTGTTTCAGCATATTAAAGACGGGGAAACCCGTCGTAAGGTCCTGCTCAACCATCTCAGTACACCAGATGTTATGTGGGCAGCCTTCGCGCAGCATCAGTAGACCTGTTGTGTGGTCAATCTGACTATCCATATAAACAATCGCAGCGATGCCGGTATCACGGATGGAGCGGTTTGGCTGCATCGGACCAAAATTTGCTAATTGCTCACGAATGTCAGGGGAAGTGTTAAATAAGATCCAGTTTTCACCATCAACACTCACTGTAATAGAAGATTGAGTGCGAGATTTTGCGTTGAGCGTTCCAGCTCTGAAGCCGGCACAGTTGCGGCAGTTACAGTTCCACTGAGGGAAACCACCACCTGCAGCAGAGCCTAATACTTGTACTTTCATTGTTTTTATCTTTAACCGTCTGAATCCTGTTGCCTACAGGAGGAGGAAGAGGTGCGTCATGCAGATTATGTAGAAGGTTCCTTCCAAGATAAATTACCCCGACAAAGGCCGGGGTAATTTATAAAATTCGCAAATAGATTTCTCTATTAACGGTTTGCGAAGTACATAGTAACTTCGAAACCGATGCGTAGATCTGTGTATGCTGGCTTAGTCCACATATTGCGTGTCCTCTTTTTTGTTATTGAAAGGTTTATACAACAAGGATAATAGAAAGTGCAGGCACCCTCATATATGGTACTTTGGAAGGAAAAGTATAATCTTTTCGATTAAATGCATTTACAATCCATTTTTAAAGTATATCCCAGTTCCAGCAGGATCGCCTCATCGTGTACATTGATTATAGCTCCTTTTATTCACTTTTCTTAATATAAGCTCAATCCAACGACCGCCACTACGAACAATAACATCGACATGAAATCAATTTTAATTACAGGCTGCTCAACTGGCATCGGCTATTACTGCGCAAAAGAATTACACCTGCAAGGCTACAAGGTTTTCGCCACTGCTCGCAAAGAAGAAGACGTATCCAGGCTTCAGACAGAGGGGCTTATCAGTTGCCAACTTAACCTGGATGACAGCAACTCAATAGAACAAGCATTAAACTGGGTCTTAGAGCAAAACAATGGACAGCTCGATGCCCTGTTCAATAATGCTGCATACGGCCAACCCGGTGCAGTTGAAGATTTAACCAGAGACGTTCTGCGACAGCAGTTCGAAACCAATCTATTCGGCACCCATGAACTTACCTGTAAAGTAATTGATGTCATGCGACAGCAAGGTCACGGCAGGATTATTCAGAATAGCTCTGTGCTTGGCCTGATCACATTGAAGTATAGAGGGGCATACAATGCTTCTAAATTCGCCCTTGAGGGTTTGACTGATACGCTGCGCCAGGAACTCTCTGGTAGCAACATATATATCAGCCTGATTGAACCTGGACCTGTAGAGAGCGATTTTAGAAAAAATGCTCACCAAGCATTTAAAGATAATATCCAGATAGAAGGTAGCGCCCATCAGGCGGTCTATGAGTCGGTTGAGAAACGACTAGCCAAACAACAAAGCGAGCGGAAGAAAGATCCTTTCACACTTGGTCCTGAGGCCGTTTTAAAACCATTAATCCACGCCCTTGAAAGTCATAAGCCCAAAGCACGCTACTATGTCACCTTCCCCACACACCTCTTTGGCTTTCTAAGACGGATTCTACCCACATCAGCACTGGATTGGATTCTGCAGAAAGTTTCCGATGACGAGAATAAATAAGCAAATACGAAAAAAGGGGCCGATCTAGAATCGCCCCCTTTCAATTTGCACCCAAAGCAAAAAAGATGCGGCCCGAAGACCGCTGCACAGAGCTAAGGGTAATACAAACTTAGCCTGCGCCTTACTTAGTGATCAGGCCATTTCGATCCATCACATCTTCCATTACCGAAAGACTTGTTGGATCATCAATTGTTGAAGGCACCGAGTATTCCTGACCATCAGCAATCTGACGCATCAGCTTACGCAGGATCTTACCGGAACGTGTCTTAGGCAGACGATCAACCACTACAGCTTTCTTGAAGCAGGCAACCGCACCGATCTCTTTACGAACCAGTGCTACCAGCTCAGCTTCCAGATCTGCTTCTTCGATTTCGACACCATTTTTCAGTAGTACGAACCCGATTGGTTGCTGACCTTTCAGCGCATCGTTTACGCCGATTACAGCACACTCAGCGACAGCGCTGTGACCTGCTACAATCTCTTCCATTTCACCCGTAGACAGACGATGACCTGCAACATTGATTACGTCATCGGTACGACCCATGATGAATACGTAGCCATCTTCATCTTTGTAGCCGCCATCACCTGAGCAGTAATATCCTGGGAAGTCTGTTAGATAGCTTGTACGGAAACGCTCAAAGTCACCCCATACAGTAGGAAGACAACTTGGCGGCATTGGCAGTTTAACAGCAATCGCACCCTGCTCACCCGCAGGCAGCTCATTACCTTCCGGATCAAGAATCTGAACGTTGAAGCCTGTTACAGGAACAGTCGCAGAACCCGCTTTCGGCTCAAGCAGCTCAACACCGGTCATGTTACCGCAGATAGCCCAACCAGTTTCAGTCTGCCACCAGTGATCGATAACTGGCTTGCCAGTCACTTCCATTGTCCAGTGGTATGTTGGAGGGTCCAGACGCTCACCTGCCATGAAAATAGTCTTCAAGTTAGACAGATCATAGTTTGCCAGCAGTTTGCCATCCGGATCTTCTTTCTTGATCGCACGGAACGCCGTAGGAGCAGAGAACAGTACTTTAGCGTTGTACTCTTCACATACACGCCAGAACGCACCTGCATCCGGAGTACGAACAGGCTTACCTTCATAAACGATTGTTGTACAACCTGCCAGAAGTGGTCCGTAAACAATGTAAGAATGACCTACAACCCAACCTACATCTGAAGCAGCCCAGAACACATCACCTGGCTCAACGTTGTAGATAGACTTCATTGAGTACTTCATCGCTACCGCGTGACCACCATTGTCACGAACAACACCTTTCGGCTTACCAGTAGTACCTGAAGTGTAAAGGATGTACAGAGGATCAGTGCCTTTAACAGGTACTGGGTCAGCAGGTTCTGCCGTAGCCATCGCTTCAGCCCAGTCGATATCACGACCTTCTGTCATTGCAGCTTCAGCCTGAGGGCGCTGCAGAACAACACACGCATCTGGCTTGTGCGCGGACAGCTCGATCGCTTTGTCCAGCATCGGCTTATATTCAATCACTTTAGCGATCTCGATACCGCAAGAAGCAGACACGATCACTTTAGGTTCAGCATCATCAATACGAACTGCTAGCTCACTTGGCGCAAAGCCACCAAATACAACAGAGTGAATCGCACCCAGTCGCGCAACAGCCAGCATTGCCACAAGCGCCTCAGGAACCATTGGCATGTAGATAACGACACGATCGCCCTTCTCTACGCCCTGTGCTTTCAATACACCGGCAAACTTAGCCACATCATCACGCAGTTCACGGTAGCTAATTTTACGCTTCTGATCAGTTACAGGAGAGTCATAAATGATCGCAGTCGTGTCTGCACGACCATTCTCAACATGATAGTCCAGCGCCAGATATGAAGTGTTAAGCTCACCATCTGCGAACCAACGGTAGATACCATTTTCATCCTGAGACAGGATTTTTTCTGGCTTTTTGAACCACTCAAGATCTTGTGCTTTCTCACCCCAAAACAGCTCTGGGGTCTCGATAGATTTCGAATACTCTGCTTGATAGGACATGTTGTTAAGGCCCTTTGTTATAAGTTAACGGTCATTCGGTCCAGAGGAAGCTTAGGTGGCTTTGAGAAACTCATAGAGAAAACACTATAAAATTTCCATACCGCCATAATTGTTATTGTAGACACTTCCTTAAATGTGTTGACACACTGTAACTGAGTTAAAAGAAGATTTATCTACTACAAAAGGTTTATATACTGATGCATCAGTGCTCTGAAGGTAGGTGCAAGGTGATATAAAACACTTGAGAAATGGGGCATCTCACCAGGATTGTCGACAATTATTGAATTTCCTTATTAAACCAAAGAATAAGACAAGGCTGACTTAGATCAAAAGCCAAAGGCGAATAAGCAGTTTTTATTTGGGACTTGCGTCTTTTGGCAAGTATTTACAAGGAAGGATATGCAGGTTGGCCCACCTCGGGCCAAATTCAGGAGCTATTGAGCTGACTACCAATTCACGGGGGATAGTATACCCCCCATCAAATTTCAAAGCTGAAGAAGCAAAATTAGACAGGATAAACTCTTGGTTCCATCTGTAGACTGACACCAAATTTATCAAGAACTGAGTCTTGAATCTCCTTTGCCAGATCTAAAAGCTCAGTACAGCTACCACCGCCATGATTCACCAGAACCAGGGCTTGCTTGTCATATACACCGACTGAACCGGAGCAATGGCCTTTCCAACCCGCCTGATCGATCAACCAGCCCGCGGCCAGCTTGTAATGACTTTCTCTATCAGGGTAGGCAACCAGACTTGGGTAGTCCTGTTTAATCCGATGATATTCAGCTTCCGGCACTACGGGGTTCTCAAAAAAACTACCCGCATTACCGATCTCCGAAGGAGTCGGAAGTTTAGACTGACGTATTTCGCAAACCGCTTTATACACATCATGAGCGTTAGGCTCTCTTACACCAATCGAAGAGAGATATTCCTGTAGCCCTTTATAAGAAAGGTTCGGCTGAAAAACCGAGCTAAGGGAAAAACGAACCTGCCAGATGATATAACGCCCAGGTTCTTTGCTTTTAAAAATGCTATCCCGATAACCAAACTGGCACTGTTCTTTACTTAGCTGGACCAGTTCTCCTGACTTCCGATCATAGGCAGTAAGACTATGGAAGCAATCAGCCAATTCAACGCCGTAAGCACCTATGTTCTGTACCGGAGCCGCCCCCACATTCCCAGGAATCAAGGCTAAATTTTCTAGGCCATGCAGCCCCATCTGTAGCAACTGACCGACAAACCCATGCCAGTTTTCTCCTGCTCCGACCTCAACAATAGCTTCAGATTCATTATCAACCAGAACATGCACACCCTGTGTTGCAACAGAGATAACCGCGCCAGGAAGGTAGTCCTTGAGAACAAGATTACTCCCCCCGCCAAGAATCAATAAGGGCCAGTTGTTTTGTTCTACTTCATAAAGTGCAATCCGAAGACTCTCAATAGAATCGACCTGCAAATAGCGCTCAGCCGTAACTTTAAAACCAAGTGAGTTTTTTCCACTCAGGTCTACATCACTGTTCCAACTGCTCACTATTACAGTTCCTTTTTAATCTGTTCCAATAAACCTTGAGACGCCGACTCAACCAGATCCAAGACATGCTCAAAACCAGCATCGCCACCATAGTATGGGTCAGGTACTTCAGCTTCACTCATGGAGGTAAAATCAAGAAACAGGCTCAGATGCCCATCATAATCGGATGGCCTTATCGCTTTAAGATTGATCAGATTAGAGCTATCCATCGCCAAAATATAATCGAACTCGTAGAAGTCCTCTTCGATCGCTTGTCTAGCGCGTAAAGGGGTGAGGTCATAACCTCGCTTCTTGGCTGTCTCTGTTGAACGGGAATCTGGAGGATTACCCACATGGTAGGCAGCAGTACCAGCAGAATCTACATGAATCTGTTCGGATAAACCGTTTTGATCAACAAGGGACTGAAAAACACCGTGAGCTGTTGGCGAACGGCAAATATTCCCCAGACATACGAAGAGAACCTTTTTCATCTCTCGCCCTGATCCAACAATTTTTGTAACCGCTCCAGATCTTCAGGAGTATCTACACCAGCAGGAGGTTGCTCATCAGCCTCCGCCACATGAATACGCGCGCCATTCCACATAGCTCGCAGCTGCTCTAAGCACTCGGTCTCTTCCAAAGGAGCAGGCGGCCATTTCACAAAATCGTTAAGTAACTTAACTCGGTAGGCATAAATGCCGATATGGCGCTGCCAGTTGAAACCTTCCGGCATTTCCTCATGAGCACCTTCCAAAGCAAAACTATCACGCGGCCATGGGATTGGTGCCCGGCTGAAATACAAAGCCATACCACGTGTATCAGTCACTACCTTAACCACATTTGGGTTAAGTAATGACTCAACATCGTTAATCGCTTCACTCAGGGTTGCAATACTCGCTTCTGGCTCAGCTTTCAGGTTATGCGCTACCTGATTAATAATACGTGCAGGTACAAGAGGCTCATCTCCCTGAACGTTTACCACAATGTCATCAGCATAAAAGCCTTGATCACGAACCACTTGTTGTAAACGATCTGTACCGGATGGGTGATCCGGAGAGGTCATACAAACTTCTGCACCAAAACCTACAGCAACGTCCGCAATCCGTTGATCGTCAGTCGCTACCAACACTCGCTCCGCTTCACTTTCACAAGCACGCTCATACACATGCTGAACCATAGGCTTACCCTGGAGCTGAGCCAGAGGTTTACCGGGAAAACGACTGGATGCGTAACGCGCAGGAATGATGACAGAAAAGCCCATATAAACTCCTTATTTGCTTTCGCGTTCTTCTGCGCTGAGTTCGCGGGCTTCGTTTTCTAAAAGCACCGGAATATCATCACGCACTGGATAAGCCAGACCACTCGCTTTAGAGATCAGCTCATTGGTTTCTTCGTTGTATTCCAGTGGCGTTTTGGAAACCGGGCACACCAGAATATCCAGGAGTTTCTTATCCATCTTGTTTTTTACCTTTAACTTTTTTGAACGGTTTGCAGTTTCTCAAGTAACTGCGAACTGAAATTATCCGGTAGCTGGGCTGAAACTTCCAGATACCAACTGTTATCCGATGCAAAAGCTTGAACTTTTACCGCATCTTTCTCAGTCATCACAATTGCATGGTCATCACCAAACTGAAGATCCTTAGGCTGGTATTGGTAGTGATCCGGCATGGCATGGGGTAATACTGTTACCTTTGCCTGATCCTGCAGTGCTGTAAAAAAACGCTTAGGGTTACCGATTCCTGCAAGAGCATGGACCGTTGACCCTGCCATCCCTTCCACATCTAGTGAAACCGAACGCTTCTGACAATTGACTAAACGCTGAGGTACTAAGTCCATCTGATACAAGTTACTTTTACCAGCAAGCAAAGAGGTATCCGATGTACCATTGCGGACTATAAAATCCACTGAATCGAAACGGGTTGCCCCTTCCCGTAAGGGGCCTGCCGGTAACAGATGCCCATTTCCAATCCCACGCTTACCGTCAATCACAGCGATTTCTATATCGCGACCTAAACGATAATGCTGTAAACCATCATCACTGATAATCAGATCACAATCAGTCTCTTCCAGAAGGAGTTTTGCTGCCGCACAACGGTCAGCATCAATAACGATTGGACATCTGCAACGCTTATATAGCATATAAGGCTCATCACCGGCTTGCTCAGGCGTTGCAGCAGAAGTGATTATAAATGGGTATTCAGGGGCGTCGCTTTTATAACCACGACTTACAATACCTGGACGGTAACCTTTGACTCTAAGAAGCTCGATAAGATGAACCACCAAGGGAGTTTTACCGGTCCCACCGACACTGATATTACCTACAACAATAACCGGTACTGGAGAATGCCATTGTTTAGACTTAGCTTGAGCGCTATTTTTGTTGGCAAGACATGAGTACAACTTTTCTAAAGGCAACAACCAACGAGGAGCAGGTTGATTGCTGTACCAACGTTTCTCTAGCCAACTCATTCAGATGCTGGCTCTCGAGTTGTAATACTCAGTTTTTCAAACCCTAATCGGCCGGATACATCCATCGCAGTAACAACAGACTGATGTGGCGTTTTAGCATCTGCCGTAATGATCAACGGTAGATCTCGCTTATCCCCTGCCAACTCTTTCAATGCTAAACGCAAGGTTTCTGCCTGCGTATTTACTAACGGCTTGCCGTTGACGCTATAGTGGCCTTCATCGGTGATCAGAATTTCTAGAATCTGTTCTTCAGAAACAGTAGCGTCACCATTAGCCTCTGGCAGATCCACCTCAAGGTGAGTCTCTTTGGTGAAAGTGGTGGATACCATAAAGAAGATAAGCAACAGAAACACCACGTCAATCAGTGGCGTAAGGTTGACGTTTACTTCTTCTGCACGTTGTCTGGGAAACTTCACGTGATTACTCCGTCAGTCCAGATCGATATCACGTTCACCGTGCATCACTTCGATCAGTTTGACGGTTTCCTGTTCCATTGTCACAACCAGTGAATCGATACGACGCTGGAAAAAACGGTGAAAGATGAGTGCAGGAATCGCTACTGTCAGTCCTGCAGCAGTGGTGATCAATGCCTCAGATATACCACCAGCAAGAACGCTGGCATTACCTGTGCCCTGAATCATAATCTCAGTAAATACTTTGATCATCCCGATAACGGTACCCAGCAGACCTAACAGCGGAGTGATGGCAGCAATGGTACCCAAAGGGTTAAGAAACTTTTCAAGATCATGAACAACCTGCCCTGCAGCCTCTTGAATACTTTCTTTCATGATCTCACGACCATGAGAGGCATTGTTCAGGCCTGCAACCAAAATCTGCCCCAAAGGACTGTTTCGCTTAAGGTCTTTGAGACGCTCAGTTGTAATATTGCGTTCCTGAATCAGTGTCCAGACTTCAGCCAGTAACCCTGGTGGGGATATACGATTTGGGCGCAGAGTCCATAAGCGCTCCAGGCAGATAGCCAGCGCAATAACAGAACAGGCGACGATAGGAATCATCAGCCAACCACCAGATTGCAATAGTTCAAACACTGTTCATTCTCCTCATAAACTGCGCGTTACTCTAACACAGATTAAAACGATCTCCAGAACCGTTTTTCATCCTTACGTATTGTCTGTGTTACACAACCCGATTGTGAACTGCCCTTTAGCACAATTGCTCCATCGACTGCAGTATTAAAAATCCGTGTTGAGTGTTGTTTAACCCGCTGAACAACATCGGGATGGGGGTGATTAAAGTGGTTGGCATATCCAGCACTAAAGATCACATTTTCCGGTCTCAGGCGTTGCAAAAACTTACTCGACGTAGACGTTTTACTCCCGTGATGAGCCGCTACTAACCAATCAATCTTACCGTCAATCGATAACCTGGCTTCCTGCTCCTTACTAATGTCCCCTGGCAGTAACAACCGACAGTTGCGGTTTTCCACTAGCAATACACACGACTTATCATTGTCATCTCGCCCTACTGAACCAGCGATCATTTTGAAGCTAACTTCACCTACCCGCCAGTGATCCCCTTTACGACAATATCCGCTACTCTCTCCCTTCGGAAAAGAAGTGATCAACTGCTCAATATGATAATGCTCTTTCACCGCCTGATAGCCTCCCACATGATCAATATCATCATGGCTCAAAATCACATGCTGTAGAGAGTCCACTCGCTTCGCTTTCAGGTGAGGCTGAACAGCTCGTTCAAAAGCATTGCCTCCAGATCGGTAAGCAATCCCAACATCATAAAGCAGACGATAATCCCCCACCTCTACCAGTACAGAAAGCCCCTGCCCCACGTCATAAACCCATGCCTGAAACTGATCTTCTTCATTTTGTTCTGTATTAACGCCTACCAGAACAGGAAGAAAGAAAAACAAGCATAGAGATTTCGGGACAATACCCTTGGGCATTAACAATATAAAGACAGCCACGCAAAGTAGAAGCAAGACCCAGATGGATGATGGGGAAACTTCAATAAAGCTCCAGCTAAAACTGCTTGCAGAATCAACCAACCACCAGAATATAACGGTTAACCACTCCACTATTGGCACTAGCCAATCGAGCCCGATTAAAGACAGCGATAAATTAAGAAATTCCAGCGGGACCAATACAGATACCAGCGGGATGGCCACAAGATTAATGACTGGGGCAATAAGGGATACACCCGAAAAGAATAGGATATACAGTGGCAGCATCCCGAGTAATAGCCACCCTTGCAGTTTTACCCCCTCTCTCCAATTCAAGCGCCACTGCCCCAACCAGATTAAGAGAGCGACTGCAGTAAAAGATAACCAAAACCCCACTTCCCAAACCGCTAAGGGGGAGAACAGAAGTACCGCTGTCACTGCTGTCCACCAACGACTCCAGTGATCCAGATAAAAAAGTCGCCAACCAGAAACAAGTAGAGCAACAAGCATTATGTACGCCCGCTGCGCCGGAAGCTCAGCGCCTGCTACCAATACATAGCCACCTGCTAAAGCGAGAGAAAACAGATAATGAAACGTTCTCTGAATAGAAGACCTGAAGATAAAACCAACTACACGCCCCAGCCACCAACCAACAAAAGCCATAAATCCGATATGCAATCCACTAATAACCGCCAGATGAACCGTCCCGCTGTTTCTTAAGCTTTCCCAATCTTCTTGACTTAGAGCCTGCTTATCACCGGTGATAAGGGCCGATAATAAAGCTTTTGTTCTTACCTCTGGGTGCTGATTCTGTATATGAATATTTATCTTTTCGCGCAGAGTGTGAACTGAAAGCTGATCCTCACCTTCAACCTCAATAAACCGTCTGACATAACCCGTTGCATCCACTCCCCTGACAAACAACCAACGTTCGTAATCGAAGCCTTCGGGGTTGATCAAACCATGGGGCGGTTTAATTCTGACCTCAACACTGAGCTGCTGACCACTTTTTACTTCTATGGGAGCTTTAAACCAGCTGAGTCGGAGCCTTCTGAGTTCAGGTGGCGAATCCTCTTCTGCTACAGATTGAATCTCTGTTACTCCGAGATAAAAACGCTGAGCGTTTTCAGCCCTCTGAGGTAAACCTTCCACTACCCCTTTAACAATCCAATCCGTCCTAACCTGACTCTCAGGTAAACGATGCTCAATTTGCCAATGCCCCCAAACTGTTGTGTAGAGAAAACCAAGCCCAAACAGGCATATCAAGGTTCGATGAGGTAAAGAGCTTTTTATATAGAAAAGCGCTAAAAGCAGTGCAATAGAAATGCAACTGTGGAGGGGTATAAGTGTTGGTTGCCATGTCGCTAACACGACACCAGCAACAAAGCAGATCATCCTTGATCTCATGCTTTAGTTTCCTTGGCTTAACCAATAGCAATGGGCATAATGGGGGAATATCCCCGTTTGCATGCCCATAATAAGTAAATTAGAAGATGCCGCG
>NZ_JAAEQH010000197.1 GCF_024231755.1 Neptuniibacter sp. | reverse complement strand
GAGCAATGATGGCGTGAATAAGGGTCGGCGCCGTCTCCTGATCGGTGCTACATCCGCAGTTGGTGCGGTTGGTGCTGTAGGAGCAGCTGTCCCATTCGTAGCTTCCTGGAATCCAAGTGCTAAGGCAAAAACTGCTGGTGCGCCTGTGAAGGTGGACGTAAGCAAGTTGGAGCCAGGTCAGCAAATGGTTGTTAAATGGCGTGGCAAGCCAGTTTGGATCGTTCGTCGTAGTGAAGAAACACTGGCGAAACTTCCAGGTCTGGATTCCAATATGCAGGATCCTAACTCTGAAGCATCAATACAGCCTGAGTATGTGCCAAAAGATGCTACACGCGCAATTCGTACTGATATTGCTGTGTTGGTTGGTATTTGTACGCATCTGGGTTGCTCACCAACATACATTCCTGTAGTTGGTGCGGCTTCTGGACAGGGCGATGACTGGATCGGTGGTTACTACTGCCCATGTCACGGTTCTCGTTTTGACCTGTCTGGTCGTGTAATGAATGGCTCCCCGGCTCCAAGTAACCTGGTGATCCCGCCTCATCACTATGAGAGCGACAATGTGGTCATCGTTGGTGTAGATCAGGAGACTGCATAATGGCTGGTACACGTAACAAAGGAAACCCAGGTATCATGGGTTGGATTGATGATCGTTTCCCTGCGACAGCAATGTGGGAAGATCACCTGTCTAAATACTACGCTCCAAAGAACTTTAACTTCTGGTATTTCTTTGGTTCTCTGGCGCTGTTAGTACTGGTTAACCAGATCCTGACGGGTATCTGGCTGACAATGTCTTACAACCCTTCTGCGGAAGGTGCGTTTGCGTCTATCGAATATATCATGCGTGATGTTGAGTATGGTTGGTTGTTGCGTTATCTGCACACCACTGGTGCATCAGCATTCTTTGTTGTTGTCTACCTACACATGCTGCGTGGCATGATGTACGGTTCATACCGTAAGCCTCGTGAGCTGGTATGGCTGTTTGGTATGACAATCTACTTGGCGTTGATGGCTGAAGCGTTCATGGGCTACCTGCTGCCATGGGGGCAGATGTCTTACTGGGGTGCGCAGGTAATCGTATCCCTGTTCGCTGCAGTTCCTGTTATTGGTCCTGATCTGGCAGAGTGGATTCGTGGTGACTACCTGATCTCTGGTATCACTTTGAACCGTTTCTTCTCTCTGCATGTTATTGCCCTGCCTATCGTACTGCTTGCGCTGGTTGTTCTGCATATCATTGCGCTGCACGAAGTGGGTTCTAACAACCCTGACGGTGTTGAGATCAAAGAGAACAAAGATGAGAACGGTGTGCCTGTTGATGGTATCCCATTCCACCCTTACTACTCTGTTAAAGATATCGTGGGTGTGGTTGT
>NZ_JAAEQH010000196.1 GCF_024231755.1 Neptuniibacter sp. | reverse complement strand
TATTATGACACGCAGTATAGCTCACAGATAACGAGTATATTTAATGATTCACCTCTTGAGAATAAGCTGTTCAAGACCATCAACCTTGAGTCAGATGACGCATGGAGTGGAACATTCTCCTCAAACATTCAGACCACAGGGACTATTGATTACTCATGGTTTGAGAAGAAGGAGGGGTCATGGTTTGCTTTCATGAGAAACTCAGGGGCGACACCTGCGGCTACGGATGAGTATGTTCTACGTTCATTGAATGGTATCGCAGTAAGCAGCAGCGTAGACTCTGCAGCACCTGCAGCGGTAGAGATAAACTTCCCACTGACAACATCAATCGGTAGCATACTAAGCATTGGAGACAAGCTGTATTTTATTGCGGCTCCTGTAGCACCAAGCTCAACACCAACGCTATGTGGTACAGTAACGGCTGTGAATATTGATTTGCCAAATAATGTTAATCAAATTATTGTTAACACCACGGGAGGGGCTATACCTCCGGGGGCTACTGACTACTTTATGTTTGTAAAAAATCAGGTTGCAGAGTCACATGGTATCCTTGGTCACTACTGTGAGTTTACGATTACATTGCCTGATACGGTGACGGGAGCTAGCGAATTATTTGCGGTAGAGAGTGAGGTGATGAAATCTTTCCCTTAAATTTACTATCTTTGTGTGTAATCAAAGAATATACACATGGGACTAACATTAGCGGCAATCGGCTTAGGAGTACAGGCTCTATCAGGGGTCGGGTCATTTATCCAAGCAGGTCAGAGACAGAAAGAAATAGATAAGGCAAACAGGGCAGCACAGAAGGCTGTCGCTGAGGCTAAGAAACAGATTCAAGTAAAACCTTACGAGGCACTAACAGTTAGCGACACACCATATGAGC
>NZ_JAAEQH010000195.1 GCF_024231755.1 Neptuniibacter sp. | reverse complement strand
TTTCGCCTGAAGACATAGATTATGGTTCGAAAGCACTTCAATGATTCGGCAATCAGCCACTGTCCCCCCAGCACATTGCTCTATCATGCGTTTCAACTCCTTTTTCATTCCCTGTAATCGTTTAATCTTTGATTCAACATCAGCCAAATGACTTCGGGCGATAGCATCTACATCACCACAGGAATGGTTTGGGCTGTCATTCAGTGTCAGTATCTCTCGAATCTGCTCCAGTGAAAAGCCAAGCTCCCGGCTATGGCGGATAAAAGCAAGTCTGTCGCAATGAGCCTTTCGATAGATACGCTGATTTCCAGCAGTCCTCTCTGGTTCAGGTATGAGACCTATCTGTTCGTAGTACCGAATGGTCTGTACCTGACAATTACCGGCTACAGCGACCTCTCCGATTGAATATTTTTTACTCACGCAAATTAACCCTTGAACCTAAAGTTACTTTAGGTATTAAGCTTATACCAGAAAGAAGATGAATTCAGATTAAGGGGTTGGTATGGCTGGTTGTGGTTGTAATAGCAATGTCCAATTTGATGGTGTTTCCGCCGAGTACAAACGAACCTTATGGATCGTAATCGCGATCAATGTGCTTATGTTTGTGGTTGAAACTGGAGCTAGCATCGCATCTCAATCAATGGCGCTCAGAGCTGATGCTCTTGATTTTCTAGGGGACAGTTTGACCTACAGCATTACCCTGTTAGCGATAGGACACTCTCTGCGCTGGAGAGCCTCGGCCGCGCTATTTAAAGGCATCACCCTCGCGCTCATGGGGCTATGGGTATTGGGATCTACTTTCTACCGTACTCTTGTCTTAGAGATTCCAAATGAAATGATCATGGGGTCTGTAGCTATGATGGCGTTCACCGCTAATCTCATCAGTGCACTGTTGTTATTGAAGTATCGAGATGGAGACAGCAATGTACGTTCAGTCTGGCTCTGTAGCAGAAACGATGCTATTGGTAATTTGGCTGCATTACTGGCAGCAGTTGCGGTTTTTGCCACTCAGAGCCCTTGGCCTGATTTGATTGTCGCTGTTGCGATGGCGCTACTCTTTTTACATTCAGCATGGTTGATCTTGCGTCAATCCATTGCTGAACTTCGTCAGGAATAGGCGGATACTTCACAAGTATCCACCTGTAATATTAATCTTTATAAGACCAGAAGCTCATTAATCTCTGGGCTGACGTCTTTTATAACCACAGAGCCATTAGATTAAGCTCAAAGGTAATTGGACTCTAACAGAGAATCCCTTGGCGTCTCTGTTAGTAAATAAAATATCCCCTTGATATTGTTGAACAATAGTTTGGACTATATTGAGCCCAAGGCCATGCCCTTTAGCCTGTTCGTCCAACCGTATACCACGCTTTGTTAAGCGTTCAATTTGGGTTTTTGAGCATCCGGGGCCGTCATCATTCACGATTACCTCAAACTGGTCTAACTCACCGTTTATATCCACACTGATCACCCCGTCACACCATTTTGCTGCATTGTCCATAAGGTTTCCCATTAACTCATTAAAGTCGGCCTGGTCACCGGGAAAATGAGACTGCGGGTTGATGTTAATATCAAATGTCAGCAGTTTATCGGGGTAGATTAATTTAAGTGTCGCCGCTAGATTTTCAACTGCGGTAACAATAGAAAAATTCTCGGACTGATGTCCTCTACCAGATATTCGGGCTCGCTTTAATTCACTTGAGATTATCAGATTGAGTTGTTCAGCCTGTTCGATCAGTTGCTCTCGAATTTTAGGAGTAAGGCCGTTATCCTTGGTTTCTGCTATTTGTGTGATTACTGCAATCGGGTTTTTCATCGCATGAGATATATTACCCACCGCGTTTTTACTACGCTCGTTTCGGCTATGCAGATAGCCTAGTAGTTGGTTGATAGCACTGACTAAAGGGGATATTTCACTGATATCGCTATTGGGAAGAGTGGGTTTCTCCCCCCGTTGCAGAGCGTCGATCTGACTTCTTATTGGGTCTAATTTGGAGAAGGTTTCGCGGATAACTTTTTGCTGGAGCAATAGAACAATTGCTAAGGCAAGAATAATGGCCAATAGCATATAGCTATAGTTTTTATCGAGTTCAGCCAGCGCCGCAGTAGTTTCCTGAATAACTATAAACTGCATCGAATCAGTAAATGTTCGGCTTAGGATTAAGAAACTACGATCGTTATTATCCTGAAATTCGTGGATACCCGGAGTATTAAACCAATCCTCTAGCGGGTACTCACTAAGGAGTGTTGGAGCAGAACTCCAGCTACTGGTTTGGCTGCGGATAGCGTAAATATGGCTACTGTGTTTCGGCAGGTTAAGTGTTAGCGAGGTACGTTGTTCTGGAGTGGTTTGACGAAGGTGTTGAGCGAGTGCTGATCCTTCATGTTGCAGTTGCCGTTTTTGCATTTTAAGGTAAAGGCTGTCTGCCCACCATGAATGGAAAAAGGCCAACGCCGCAATCAAGGCTAATGCAATAAGGATAAAGCGCTTAAGCAGAACCTTCTCAATCGAAATCATAATAAGCCTTTGTAGCGATAACCCTGAAATCTTCGGTTTTCTATTACCTGTTTACCCAATTTAGTACGCAAACGACGGATATAACTTTCGACGATATTACTTTCCCGTTCGGCATCAAATTGATAGAGAGTGTCGAGTAATTTCTGTTTGCTATAGAGCCGCCCCGGGTTGCGTAAAAAGTGTTGTAACAACCGATACTCCGTGAAAGTCAGAGATATACGCTCGCCGCTTTCTAGAATGATTGCATCTTGGGTACTTTCATCTAAGCTAATACCACCGGCTGAAAGGTTCGGGCATTGGTGTGGTTTACTGCGACGAAGTAGAGCTTCTAAGCGCACCAATAGTTCTTCCTGACGGAAAGGCTTACAGACATAATCATCAGCTCCCGCTTGAAAAGTTATAACTTTCTCTTCCCAATTATCCCGAGCAGTTAGCACTAATACTGGCGTATGCTCATGACCCTGCCTCCATTCGGTAAGAAGAGATAAGCCACTACCATCAGGCAATCCTAAGTCCATAATGATAATGTCGTAGCTGATTTCATTTGTCATATAGCGCGCGTCACTCAGCGTACCGCTGACATCAACTATATAGCCAGAAGCTTCTAAGTTATGTTGCAGTTGGTGCGCTAAATTAAGATCGTCTTCAATCAGCAAAAGGCGCATGTTGATCTCCTACTACCCATTGGAGACTGCAACAGAGTTGCAGCCTCCACCTGAGTTTTACTTCTCAGTTTGGTACTTATATTTTGAGAATACGTCATAGAGTGATGGTATCACCAGCATAGTGAGCAAGGTTGATGAAATTAATCCACCGACTACGACGGTAGCTAAAGGCTTTTGGATTTCCGAACCTATATCAGTCGATATAAGAATAGGAATAAGGCCTAAAGCAGATGTCAGTGCCGTCATTAATACCGGGCGTAAGCGCGAACAAGCACCTTCATACACCGCTTCAGCCATACGCTGGCCATCCTGTATTCTTAGATTGATACTTTCCACCATGACTACACCGTTAAGTACAGCCACACCAAATAGTGTTATAAATCCAACCGAACTCGGTACGGACAGATACTGACCGGAAATATACAACGCAGCGACACCACCAATCAGGGCCAATGGCAGATTGAGTAATACCAAAGCGGCCTGACCTATGGAGCCAAACGAGAAATACAGCAGCAAACCTATCAAAACAATGGATAACGGCACAACTATCATCAAACGTGCCTGAGCACGCTGCTGGTTTTCGAATTGGCCACCAATATCTACGGTATAGCCTGCTGGTAGATCGACGTCTTGTTCAATCGCCGCATAGATATCGGCTACCACGCTGCCCATATCACGGTCCTGTACATTAGCTTGAATCACCACGCGGCGTTGAACATCATCCCGACGGATTTGCGGCGGACCTTCTTCAATAGCCACTGTCGCGATATCACCCAAGCGAACGATAGCGCCATTGCTGGCTTGTAGGCGCAACTGTCTTAAATTAGCAGCAGATTTACGTTGATCTTTCTTCAGACGAACATAGATATCATAACGTTCGTTACCGTTGATGACTTGACCCGCGCTTTGGCCGCCGATACCTGTTTCCACAAGTTGAATCACATCAGCTACAGCTAAACCATAACGAAACAGTTGTTCACGGTTAGGGCGAATCACTAACTGCGCTTCACCTTCTACTTGCTCCATTGCTACATCAGTGGTGCCGGGGATCTGTTGCACCACCCGTTCGATCTCGCGGGCTTTATCCGCAAGGGTATCCAGCTCGCTGCCAAACAGTTTAATCGCCAACTGAGCTTTAACACCGGAGAGCAATTCATCTACACGGGTTGCTATAGGTTGTGAGAAAGTGAATAACAAGCCGGGATGCACTTCTAGGCGTTCTTGCATTAATTCCTGTAATTCACGGCGATTGCTGGCGCTAGTCCATTTATTAACAGGTTTGAGACCAATATAAATCTCGATATTAGACACTGGCTCTGGGTCTCCGCCTACTTCTGCTCGGCCAATCCGGCTCAAGGCATAAGTCACTTCGGGGAATGCCAAAATCTCCTGCTCTAACTTAGGTGCTACTGAGATAGCTGTTTGCAGGTTAGCTGAAGGCGCTAAAGTAACACGTAAGTTGATGGTGCCTTCTTCCAACTCTGGTACAAACTCAGTACCTAAGCGTGGCAGTAATAACAGGGTGCCGACCACGGCCAAACCGGCAGCAGATAGCAACCATTTACGTTGCTTAAGCACGCTGCTGAGGAGTTTGCGGTAGGCTCGGTCGATTGGTTTCAGCAGCGGACTCTCTTTCTCACGAATTCCTTTACGGAACAGTAGACTGGCTAGGGCTGGCACAACGATCAATGCCACTAGTAGTGCGGCTAGCATAGCGATAATAATTGTGATTGCCATGGGCTGGAACAACTTGCCTTCCACCCCTTGTAAACTGAACAGAGGTGCAAACACGACAATAATAATCATCACTGCAAAGAAGATTGGACGAGCAACCTCTTTCGCCGCCATGATAATCCGTATCGAAATACCGTGGTCGTCTTTACTTGCTGCGAATGGGTCTTCAGTACCTGGAGCTGTATGGCCTTCGTGGCGTTGGTCTGGGTGGCTTAAGTGTTTAAAGATGTTTTCCATCATTACCACGGCACCATCAACCATCATACCGATGGCAATAGCAAGTCCGCCTAAAGACATCAAATTAGCGGACATCCCATTAAATGACATAAACGCAAGCGCTAAACCAACCGACAGTGGAATGGAGAGAAGTACCAACGAGGTTGCGCGCA
>NZ_JAAEQH010000194.1 GCF_024231755.1 Neptuniibacter sp. | reverse complement strand
AGTGTATATGAATCAGCTGCGACATTAGCAATATTATCGCTATAAGTGGCTTGCTCCACGGTCACAGTAGCCGTGCCTGCGTTATACAGCATATGAGTGACGGCAGTCAACACGTTGTCAACCTCTGCCTGGTTTGCCGGTGTATTACCGGAGGTAACGAACTTACTTACGTTTGGAATGACCACTGCGGCAAGTATACCGAGAACCGCAACCACCACCAGTAGCTCGATCAGCGTGAATCCTGCTTCGTTTCGCGGTTTACTTTTCATCTGGAACATCCATTAATCTAATGATTGATTTGCGATGGGAGAAAACAGGCACCGCATGAGTGCCTGTTTTCTGACCTTTAAATTATGTGAGTGTTATAGTAAGGCAACTAGGTGCACGTGCCTTGACTGACAGTTCCAGTTCCGGAGATAGTGTAGGCACACTTCATCGTGGTATCCTGCAGGTAGCTGCTCAGGAGATAGGCACCACTTGCAACAGTAGAAAGATCATTTGTGTCGGCGGCTGTGACAGTAACAGTGCCGCTGTTGGCATCAGCCAACATAGCGGTTACTGCAAGCGCTACATTAGATTCTTCAGTCGAGTTTGCTTCAGTATCACCCTTACCAATAAACTTGCTTACATTAGGTACCACGACCGCAGCCAGTATGCCAAGAATGGCAACCACTACCAGCAACTCGATCAGGGTAAAACCTTTTTCTTTCTTATGGATTTTCATTATATTGGGAACCCTCCTCTATATATCCTTTATTGTTTGATTTATTGCGTTGTTTGGTTTCTGGAACATCCTGTTGTTATGTATCTAAAGTTCATTGTATCGCAGATAAATTTATTCTCCCTTTAATAAAGAAGTATCACCCCCCTTTTT
>NZ_JAAEQH010000193.1 GCF_024231755.1 Neptuniibacter sp. | reverse complement strand
TATGACCAAAGATATTCACGCTCAACGAATTCTGATTCTGGATTTTGGTTCACAGTACACTCAGCTGATTGCGCGTCGTGTACGTGAGATTGGTGTTTACTGTGAAATTCACGCCTGGGATATGCCTGAGCAGGATATCCGTGAATTTGCGCCTAAAGGAATTATCCTGGCGGGTGGTCCAGAATCAGTTACTGAAGGTGACTCTCCACGCGCGCCTGAAGTTGTATTTAATCTGGATGTGCCTGTTTTGGGTATCTGTTACGGAATGCAGACCATGGCTGCGCAGTTGGGTGGTGAAGTATCGACTTCGGATAAGCGTGAATTTGGTTATGCTCAGGTGCGCCTGGAAAGCAGCCCAAGTCGCTTGTTGGAAGGTATTGAAGACCATGTTGCTAACAATGGTTACCTGTCTCTTGATGTATGGATGAGTCATGGCGACAAAGTGACAACTTTGCCAGAAGGCTTCTCTGTTATCGCATCTACAGAATCGGCACCTATCGCTGCGATGTGCCATCCTGAGAAACAGTTCTTTGGGGTGCAGTTCCACCCAGAAGTAACTCACACCAAGCAGGGTGGTCGTATCCTGGAGCGCTTTGTTGTGGAGATCTGTGGTACTGAAGCGCTGTGGAACTCTGCAAACATTATTGCTGATCAGATCGAAAAAGTGCGTGCTCAGGTAGGTGATCAGAAGGTGCTTCTGGGTCTGTCTGGTGGTGTGGATTCATCTGTTGTTGCTGCGCTTCTGCACAAGGCAATTGGCGATCAGCTGACCTGTGTGTTTGTTGATAATGGTCTTCTGCGTAAGCAGGAAGGCGATCAAGTAATGGACATGTTCGCTAAGAACATGGGCGTGAAAGTAATTCGTTCTGATGCTGAAGATCTATTCTTAGGTCGTTTGTTAGGTGAGAACGATCCTGAGAAGAAACGTAAGATCATCGGTAATACCTTTATTGAAGTATTTGATGATGAAGCGACTAAGTTGACTGATGTTAACTTCCTGGCGCAGGGTACAATTTACCCAGACGTTATCGAATCTGCTGCGGCTAAGACGGGTAAAGCGCATGTAATTAAGTCTCACCACAATGTGGGCGGTCTACCTGAAGATATGCAGTTTGAGCTGGTTGAGCCACTGCGTGAACTGTTTAAAGATGAAGTGCGTAAGTTGGGTCTTGAACTGGGCTTGCCTTACGACATGGTATACCGTCATCCGTTCCCAGGGCCGGGCTTGGGTGTGCGTATTCTAGGCGAAGTTAAGAAGGAATATGCTGATATCCTGCGTGAAGCGGATGCTATCTTTATCGAAGAGCTTCACAAGGCTGATTGGTACCATAAGACAAGTCAGGCATTTGCGGTATTCCTACCGGTTAAATCTGTAGGTGTTGTGGGTGATGGTCGTCGTTACGAGTATGTTATTGCGATTCGTGCTGTTGAGACGATCGACTTTATGACAGCGCGTTGGGCTCATCTGCCGTACGAGCTTCTAGAAACTGTATCTAGCCGTATCATCAATGAGATCCCTAAAGTATCTCGTGTGACTTACGATGTGAGCTCTAAACCACCTGCGACAATTGAGTGGGAATAAGAGAAGAGGCCGCTAATTATAGCGGCCTTTTTTGTGGGATCTCATTTTTCTCTAATAATTCTGGTTGATATCTTTGATTGGTCATGTGGCGAATTAGATTCGCTCTATCACTGATTGTTACAGGTGTTTTTTAGTTCGCTTAGAACGGACTCTGCTAGCTCTAGTTTTTGCTCTTTCTTCATTTCGGCAGCTATTGGTCCGTCAACAAATAAATTGGCCATGCCATGAACCGACGACCATGCCAGCATTTCATGGGTACTGAAGTTGTTAGGGTCTTCATCTTGTATCGTACCGGCAAACCCTTCTTTCAGATAACCAACTAATCGTCCCGCCGCGGCTAGGTAGTCTGAGTCGTTGGAGTAGATTGTTTCTTCTCGCCACATTGCGCGAAACAGCGCGGGATTTTCCATGGCGAATGAGAGATAAGCCATGCCTACAGCATGGAAAGTATCTTGCCCGGTTTTTCTAGCTTCCTCTTCAGTTGAATTCAAAGTGTCTGCCAGTTGATTTAATGCGCGAGCGGCAAAAGCTGTTAATAACGCTCTTTTGTCTTGGAAGTGGCGAAATGCAGCCCCCGGTGAAACACCGACTTTTTTGGCGCAGGCGCGAAGAGTGACTGCCTCTATCCCAAATTGTGAGGCAATGTCATCTACTGCCTGCAATAAGGATTCAGATAGGTGGCCGTGATGGTAGCGCTGTTTTTGATTACTCATGCCGTATTTTTATCACCAAATGTGAACAATGTTAACTTTTTTCTTATTTGGGCTTGAAAGTCTTATTTATATCCTCTAGATTAGATGTGAACAGTGTTTACATATTTGGTTTTGGAAATAAAAGGCAAGAAACATCAGCTATCATCGGGAGGTGTATTAGCATGAAAACAGTAAATAACTCAGGTAAAGAAAAGACCAAGCGAGATAACTTTCATAAAGAAGAGGGCCGCTGCAGTGGTGGTCACTGGAGTGCTGCTAACATTACGGCAATGGTGCTAGGTTTTATTATTTTTGCGCCAATAGGTTTTGTGATTTTGGTATGGTCAATTTTAGGAAACCCTGTGCAGGAACTGCCAGGTTGGGTTAGGTCCCAGTGGAATCGTATTTTTCGAGGTGGCAGCTTTAGCTCAGTGAATAATGACGACAATGTCGTTTTTAATGAATATCAAGAGACTCAGCATGACCGGATTCGTGAGATCAAGGAAGAGATCCGGAAGAGGGCTGAGGCATTTGGCGAATTTAGGGCGAATGCGCAGAGGCGTAAGGACCAGCAAGAGTTTGAAGATTTCATGGCGAATAAGCCAGAAAACAGAACCTAATAGAGTGATGGTGATGGTGTTTGCTTCTTGCTGTACACTGTAGTGAATCAGAACTATGCGAAAGCAAGAATTATGGGGAGCAATCTAAATCCCTGTTCGAAACTGCTATGATCTAAAGCCTGCTTTAAGCAGGCTTTTTTGTGATTAGAAGAATATGTTATGACTGAACTGCAAGCGCAAGATGAATTATGGATGCACGAAGCCCTGTCCCTGGCGGATCATGCTGAGAATGCTGGAGAGGTACCTGTTGGAGCGGTCGTTGTGCTTAACGGAGAAGTTATCGGTGAGGGGTGGAATCATCCTATCAGTGGTCATGATCCAACGGCACATGCAGAAGTTATGGCGCTACGCGATGCGGCGACCAGAGTTGGCAACTATCGCCTTGTGGATGCGGACCTCTATGTGACTATTGAGCCCTGTACCATGTGTGCTGGAGCGATGGTGCATGCAAGGATTCGGCGTGTCGTGTATGGCGCTTCCGAAGAGAAAGCGGGGGTGGCGAACAGTAATGGGCTGCTGTTTGATCAACCGTGGATGAATCATCGTGTAGATGTGGTTTCTGGTGTTTTGGCTGAAGAGTGCAGTCAAAAAATTAGTAATTTTTTTAGCCGCCGTAGAGCAGAAAAAAGAGCTCAAAGAAAAGAGCAGCAGGCTGCAAAAAAGCTTGCTGAAGGATAAAGCCTACAGAGTTGGTAGTATGTCTTCCTGTACTGTAGTTGAGTCCCAGCTTTCATGGTCGGGGTCCATATCTGCTTCAATGTCCTGCTTTTTGGCTTGCCGTACTTGCATCTCCCACTGTAGCAACTTGATATATTTTCGAATATTGCTGACATAATGCACAGGCTCATAGCCTCGGGCATAACCATAGCGTACAGTGCTGAAATATTTCTCTTGAGTAAGAAGAGGCAGATGTTTCTTTACATCATCCCATTTGTCTGGATTTAAGCCTGATCTGGATGTCAGGACCCTAGCATCCTCCAGATGACCATAACCTACGTTGTAGCCTGCAAGCGCAAACCAAGTATGATCTGGCTGCGGGATGCGCTCTGGGATCTTTTTCATCACTGAAACAAGATAGTGGGCCCCGCCAATAATGCTCTGCATAGGATCTGTCCGGTCTGTGACATCTACCTCGGAGGCGGCAGCATTGGTCAGCATCATGATCCCTTTCACCCCTGTAGGGGAGACTGCTTTAGGGTCCCAGTGGGATTCCTGATAAGCGATGGCGGCGAGGAGTTGCCAATCTATATCCGTTTCCTGTTCGGCCATATAGAAGTACTGTTCTATTTTAGGGAAACGATTTTGAACATCTTTTTTGAAGACAGTTGTGTCGTAAAAACCTAGAGGGTTGGAGCGCTGAAAATACTTTTGCTTTAATTGTTCTATTAGTTTTTTAGTGCTTTCCTGCTCAAGGAATCTGTTGACTGAATCCAATAAGGTGTTGTCGTTATGCGGTGTGAGCATCCAGGCTAGTGGCTGAGGCTGGTCAAGATTAAAGGCTTTTTTTAGCCCGGGAAAAAATGACTTTTGTGCATCAAAAGCAACGGCATCGATAATAGTGTAATCGATCTCTTTGTTGTGTACCTTTTCCAACAGTTCGACGGCCGATAGCTCCGTAGTTTCCTCCCATTTCAGACTGGGGTGAGCCTTTTGAATGCTTTTTAGAAGCTCTGCATGGCTACTGTTCGCCAGAATAACCAGCTTCTTATCTTTCTTAATCAGATCTTCGAGATTTTTAGGGGCTTTTTGGCCTTTTATGGTTCGGTAGATAAGGGCAGTTGATGTATGCAGGTATGGAGTTGAAAAGTTGAAGGTTTCTTCGCGTTCAGCTGTTGCGGTAAGCATGGCGCCTGCAATATGACCATTGCGCTTTTCCATTGTGGTAAAGATTTCGCCAAAGCTGGTAGGTTGGACCAGTTCTAGCTTAACCCCTAACTGTTCAGTGTAAGCTTTGATCAGGTCATACTCGAACCCCGCAGGCTTAGATTTTTCGATAAAATAGGTGCTGGGTGAGTTGCGGGTAACAAATTTCAGAGTACCGGATTCGATGATTGCCCCTAGCTGAGTTTTGCTATTCCAGCTTAAAAGTGCAGGTATACAGAACAGGAGAAGTACTACCAGGGCGTATGCTGCATCTTTTTTTCGAGTTATATCAAACATAGTACTGCTTTTCTGGTATCCAACAGGCTGTTTCGGTAAAATTCACTACCTATATTTCTCCTGTAACTACTGCCTGACTTGGCAGCTATCAAGAGGCTCTATTAGAGATGCTGGCACTGCGCGGAGCACCTGCTCTTTCTGCTTTTCGTCATGAAAAGCTACTTTCTGTTATTCAGTCCAAAGTTCCTTCTGTAACTGGGTTGTACGCTGAATTTATGCACTTTTCCGATCTGGCTCAAGCTTTATCGGATGAACAGCAGAAAATTCTTGAGCGTATTCTGCGTTATGGCCCGAAAGCGGATGTCCAGGAACCTAATGGTCAGCTGTTTCTGGTAGTGCCTCGCCCGGGAACAATTTCTCCTTGGTCATCCAAGGCAACAGATATAGCACATAACTGCGGCTTGAGTGCAATAAAACGTCTGGAACGTGGCATTGCATATTATGTTCAGACTTCCGCTGATCTTGGCGATGCTGAATTAAATGCAATTCAAGCAGAGCTTTTTGACCGCATGGTTGAAGCTGTATTGCCAAGTATAGATGACGCAGCTCAACTCTTCGTTGAAGAACAACCTCAGCCTCTTACGACAGTAGATATTCTGGCGGGTGGTCGAGATGCTTTGGTTGCTGCAAACACCGATCTTGGGCTGGCGCTGGCAGAAGATGAGATTGATTATCTGGTAGATAGTTTTATCGAGTTGCAACGTAACCCGACCGATGTAGAGCTAATGATGTTTGCGCAGGCAAACTCTGAGCACTGCCGTCACAAGATCTTCAATGCCTCTTGGGATATCGATGGTGAAGCGCAGGAGAAATCGCTGTTCGCCATGATCCGTAATACCAACGAGATGGGTGGGGAGAATGTACTGTCCGCATACAAAGACAATGCGGCAGTAATGGTTGGTTCCAAAGCGGGCCGTTTCTTCCCGAAACCTGATGGCAAAGAGTACAGCTACAATCAGGAAGATATTCAGATCCTGATGAAGGTAGAGACCCACAACCATCCAACAGCGATCGCTCCTCACTCGGGTGCGGCAACAGGCTCTGGTGGTGAGATTCGTGATGAGGGTGCTACTGGTAAAGGTTCTAAACCAAAAGCGGGTCTAACAGGCTTTACTGTTTCTGACCTGAATATTCCGGGCTTTGAGCAGCCTTGGGAATCTAAATATGGCAAGCCAGAGCGTATTGTTACTCCACTGGATATCATGATCGAAGGCCCAATTGGTGGTGCGGCATTTAACAACGAATTTGGTCGTCCAGCACTGACCGGCTACTTCCGTACTTTTGAGCAGGAAGTTAATGGTGCTGCGGGTGAAGAGGTGCGTGGTTACCACAAACCAATCATGATCGCGGGTGGCCTGGGTAATATCCGTGATGAGCACGTTGAAAAGGGTGAGATTCCTGTCGGTGCTAAACTAATCTGTCTTGGTGGTCCTGCGATGCAGATCGGCCTGGGTGGTGGCGCTGCTTCGTCTATGACTTCGGGGTCGTCTTCAGCTGATCTTGATTTCGCATCTGTACAGCGTGATAACCCTGAGCTAGAGCGTCGTTGCCAGGAAGTCATTGACCAGTGCTGGCAGTTGGGTGATGCAAACCCAATCGCATTTATCCATGACGTAGGTGCAGGTGGTCTTTCCAATGCTTTCCCTGAATTGGTAGGTGATGGTAATCGCGGCGCTAATTTTGAACTACGTAATGTAAACAACGATGAGCCAGGCATGTCGCCTTTGGCTATTTGGTGTAACGAAGCGCAAGAGCGTTATGTGATGGCGGTTGATCCTGCGGATATGCCGCGTTTCGAGGCGATCTGTGAGCGTGAGCGTTGCCCATATGCTGTTGTCGGTGAAGCGATTGAAGAGATGCACCTGACTCTGGGTGATACACACTTCGAGAATAAGCCAGTTGATCTGCCAATGAGTGTGCTGTTTGGTAAGCCACCAAAGATGCACCGTTCTGTTGAGCGTAAGGCATATGAAGTGTCTGAGTTCGATGCTGCAGAGATCGATCTTAAAGAAGCCGCTGAGCGAGTACTGAAGCTACCAGCTGTCGCTTCCAAATCCTTTCTAATCACCATTGGTGATCGTTCGATTACCGGTCAAGTGGCTCGTGATCAGATGGTTGGTCCATGGCAGATCCCAGTTGCAGACTGTGCTGTAACAACTGCAGCTTATGATACTTATGCTGGTGAAGCCATGGCGATGGGTGAGCGTACTCCGTTGGCTCTGGTTGATTCTCCTGCTTCGGGTCGCATGGCGATTGGTGAGACAGTTACCAATATGGCTTCAGCCCGTATCTCTGAAATCAAGGATATTAAGCTTTCTGCAAACTGGATGTGTGCGGCAGGCCATCCGGGTGAAGATGAAAAACTCTATGACACAGTTAAAGCTGTTGGTATGGAGTTGTGTCCTCAGCTGGGTATCACGATTCCGGTAGGTAAAGACTCTATGTCTATGCGAACGGTATGGAATGATGAGGGTGTGGATAAGTCTGTTACAGCGCCTATGTCCCTGATCATCTCTGGTTTCGCTCCTGTTACTGATACGCGTAAGACGCTGACACCTCAGCTGCGTACAGACCAGGGTGAAACTGACCTGATTCTACTGGATCTGGGTAACGGGCAGAACCGTATTGGTTTGTCTGCTCTGGCTCAGGTTTATAACGAAGTTGGCCAGACAGTTCCTGATGTGGATCAGCCTGAGCAGTTGGTTGCATTCTTCACTGCGATTCAGGAGTTGAACGAGCAGGGGCTATTGTTGGCTTACCATGATCGTTCTGATGGTGGTCTGTTCGCAACTGTGGCTGAGATGGCATTTGCAGGTAAAACTGGCGTTGATGTTAATCTGGATATGTTGGCTGGTGAGAACTCTGAGTTGGCTGCAGCGCTATTCTCTGAAGAGCTGGGTGCTGTAATTCAGGTTAAGCGCGATCAGTTGGAAGTGGTTCTTAATGAGCTAAATGCAGCAGGTTTGGGTGATGTCGCGCAGGTTATCGGCTCTACAAATCTGGATGATGAGTTGCGCTTCCACTTTGATGAAGAGGAAGTGTATTCAGAATCTCGTGTTCAGCTGCAACGCTGGTGGGCTGAAACGTCGTACCAGATTCAGTCTCTGCGTGATAATTCTGAGTGTGCTCAGCAGGAGTTTGATCGAATTCTTGATAAAGCCGATCCGGGTCTTCATGCTGAGTTGAGCTTTGATCAAAATGAAGACGTGGCAGCGCCATTTATCCAGACCGGCGTGCGCCCTCAGATGGCAATTATCCGTGAGCAGGGTGTAAACGGTCAGATTGAGATGGCCGCTGCCTTCGATCGTGCAGGCTTTGCTGCTGTTGATGTTCACATGAGCGATATTCTGTCAGGCCGTGTTGAGCTTGATCAGTTCAAGGGGCTGGTTGCTTGTGGTGGTTTCTCCTACGGTGATGTTCTGGGTGCAGGTGAAGGTTGGGCTAAATCTATTCTGTTTAATGGTCGTGCACGTGATCAGTTCCAGTCCTTCTTCAATCGTGAAGATACTTTTGCGTTGGGGATCTGTAACGGATGTCAGATGCTGTCCAATCTGCATGAACTGATTCCTGGATCTGATCTGTGGCCTCACTTTGTTCGTAATGTGTCAGAGCAGTTTGAGGCGCGTGTAGCGATGGTTGAAGTGCAGAAATCTGACTCAATCTTCTTGCAGGGTATGGCTGGTTCACGAATGCCTATCGCTGTGGCTCATGGTGAAGGTCGTGCCGAATTCAAAGATGAATCACATCTGGCAGGTCTTGCGTCTTCTGGTACGGTAGCCCTGAGCTATGTGGATAACTACGGTAAACCGACAGAAATCTACCCAGGAAACCCAAATGGTTCGCCACAGGGTATTACCGGTGTAACAACTACTGATGGTCGTGTGACTATTATGATGCCGCACCCTGAGCGCGTATTCCGTTCTGTGACGAATAGCTGGGCACCAGATGAGTGGTCAGAGGATGGTGCATGGATGCGGATGTTCCGTAATGCTAGGGTATGGGTCGGTTAAGCTTAACCTGACTCTGAGATAATAAAAAAGGTGGCTAATGCCACCTTTTTTATTGCTTGAATAGGGTTTACAGTCTTTGCTGAAAGATATGAGCCCTGATTATGGGCGGACGTAAAAATAACCTTGTTGCTGAAGATGAACAATTTCTGGAAGGCCTGCTTTTACAACATCTTCCTCTTCTACCTCATAAAGATCTTCCTTGGTAACTTTAAAGCCATCAAGGCTGTTACCACAGATAATAAACTGGACGTCATTCAGTCTGAGGGAATCTAGAGTGGTTTGCTTGGCTTCATCCTCGGTGGCTTCCATAAAGTATTTTATGGCAGGGCCGTGTACCACCGCTTTTATCTCGATGTTATCTTCACCTAGCTCGCCGATATGATTGGTCATATTGGCGAATGTGGCAGAGATGCGTTTAGGATCATCATAATTGATGTGATAAACAACTTTCTGCGGTTGGTATTCAGCCGCAGAAACTGTTGGGATAACAAGGCAAGCTAATAGAATGCTTAAAAAAATAGATCTAGCTTTGAGATACATTGTTAGCCCCGCTTGATGAAATTGACTCAGTGTTGGTCAACTTGTTGGAGTACCTTCTCTCCAACAATTTCAATCTCAACACGACGGTTTGCGTACAAGCATTCGATCAGCTCAGGGCTACGTTCACCTTCGCAAGACTGTGCAGGGATATCCTCACCTTTATAGTCAGTGAAAATCTTTCCTTCTTCCACTCCACTGTCAATGAGCTTATCCGCAACAGCATTCACACGTCTCTGAGAGAGTCTCTGGTTATAGTCATTGGTACCTAGTCGGTCCGCATGGCCTACCAAAGTGATCTTATCCAGTTGTTTAAGACTGTCGATGTAGTCATTTATATCCTGAATATCACCCACAACTGATTTGTCGAAATCAAAGTAGATAATATGCTTCTCTTCTGCTCCAACAAGAGTAATTTCTTCGTGTTGGTGCTCTTCACAGTTTTCGGCGCTTTTGCCCCAGAATTCAATATCAGGACAGCCAGGGTGTGCAAGAGCAGCATTGCTAAAAGCAAAAGATGCGCATAGGGTCAGAGTCGTGGCTAGCTTTTTCATTCTTCAGGCCTTTTTGTGCTTAGCAGCTGAGTAATTTCAGGTGATAGGAAGGAGGCAGATACCTTGGTATCTGCCTATGAGTCGTAAGCTGAGTCTTACTTGGTGCCAGAAATCTCAACTTCTACGCGACGGTTAGCGCGCAGGCAATCGATCAAGTTAGCGCCACTTTGGCCATCGCAAGATTTAGCAGGAGCATTTTCACCCATGTAACCTGTGCTGATTGCGGAGCCGTTTACACCGCCAGCCTGAAGAGCTGAAGATACTGCGCTCACTCGACGCTGAGATAGTGCATCATTGTATGCGCTAGAACCGATACGGTCAGCGTGGCCAACTAGGTTTACGCTAGTAACTGACTTCAGAGAGTTGATGTAGCTAGTGATGTCACTTACATCGCCTGCATCTGCACTGTCGAAGTCAAAGTATACGATGTGTTTTTCCAGTGTTGGCATTGCTGCAGCAGGTGCTGGAGCAGGAGCTGGGGCAGGAGCAGCTGCTGGAGCTTTGTAGCCAGCACAACCTTCTACTGCATTTTCTTCTTTCCAGAAGCCATGACGCCAGCAACCACCTGTACCCGTTTTCCAGATAGTGCCATTCGGTGTTTCGTCCCAGTAGCCTGCGTTTTCTGGGTGTGCCTGAGCGCCTGTTGCCAAGCCCATTGCAAGTACCAAGCCGGAAGCGATTGCAAATTTTTTCATGTTAGCTGTCCTTAATACGATTGGGGTTCTGTATTGGAATAATAAGTAATAATTTCGTTATTACAACTCTTCTAAGCTTAACCTTAGTTAAACAAGGGCAAAAAAGCCTATTTGGTACTGCTTTTATTTAACTTAAATAAGTATATAAGTGT
>NZ_JAAEQH010000192.1 GCF_024231755.1 Neptuniibacter sp. | reverse complement strand
TTGTGACGTTGGTTGCAATCGAAATCATCTACGGCAAGGGTGCCTATTGTCAAGGACCCGACGACCCGTGGAACTATGTAGAGGGCGTGATGATGATGCCGCATGCAGTCTACTGGATCCCGAGTGCTGTTTACTGTCAAGTCCCGCTGTTCGCTTGCCGTGAACCACTTCGTGCTCAGGTCTCTACCTGTCCGTACTGGGCTTACAGCATGCCGAAATACTGCGTTCGTTTTCTCGTGCATCAGCTGATTAACTTCAATTTCCCGCTGACTAATACCAACTGACAATCCTAACCATTAACCCAAGTTGTCTGCATGCTATGACTTACCAACCACTTATAACTTTAACTAAACTAGCAAATTTACTCTAAACTTATGGCTAAAAATTGTAACTACCATAGATAAGCTATAATAGGATGATAAGTTTACGAATTGAATATGTATGCTTTGTTTAGTAGTTAGGATGTATCTATTCTCAGGCTAGGTATGGATTCCTACAACCAACAACGAGGCAAATACAACTGGACTACTGTCAGTGCCGAAACTGTCAATTTCCCATCTCCTCTGAAGATCTTGCCGATGCTATTACAACAACTTCCTTTCTGCCTGAACCCTCTCTCACCGCTATTCGGAACGTTCTGAGCCGAACTTACCATTACAACATCAGCCGCCTACAACGCTCTGTCATTCCGAGCCAACTATCCGCTGCCTCGCTAATGCAGCTCGACAACTTTATCCGTCTCTATCCGTTCCGCTGTGGAATGCAATGTTCAATTTCCGTCCCCTTCCCTTCGTTCCG
>NZ_JAAEQH010000191.1 GCF_024231755.1 Neptuniibacter sp. | reverse complement strand
TGAAGCAACAGTTAACCCAATTTATTATCGAAGCACAGCAGATTCCCTTGCAGGCTCAGTAGATTTAATAGTTACAGCTACAGGAGATGCTGCATGTGGAAGTGCTTCAGATGCAATGACTCTATCATTTGCATTAAATGTGACCAGTGTAAGCGGAAAAACATGGATGGACCGCAACCTTGGTGCTTCACAGGTAGCCACAAGCAGCACGGATGTTGCTGCTTACGGAGATTTGTACCAATGGGGGCGTGTTACCGATGGGCATGAAAAGAGAACATCAAGCACGACCTCTACCCTAAGCAGTAGCGATACTCCCGGACACGGTTATTTTATTACCAGTAACAGCAGCCCTTACGACTGGCGTAGCCCGAAAAACGACATGCTGTGGCAGGGTGTAAATGGCATCAACAACCCCTGCCCAGGCGGTTACAGATTACCAACAAAAGCCGAATGGGAAGACGAAATCGGAGACTGGATCAGTCCTGATGCAGCAGGGGCTTTTGCCTCTCCGCTTAAGTTGACC
>NZ_JAAEQH010000190.1 GCF_024231755.1 Neptuniibacter sp. | reverse complement strand
GTTTTACCTACACCCGCACCACCGAACAGACCAACTTTACCACCTTTCGCAAACGGGCATACCAGGTCGATTACCTTGATACCAGTTTCCAGCAGTTCGTTGGATGCTGCCTGCTCATCGTATGAAGGAGCTTTACGGTGGATAGGCATACGCTCTTCTTCACCGATCTCGCCACATTCATCAATTGGGTTACCCAGTACGTCCATGATACGACCCAGTGTTGCTGTACCAACAGGTACAGAAACTGGCGCACCAGTGTTCGCAACGTCCTGACCACGGCTTACGCCTTCAGTCTGACCCATTGCGATCGCACGAACAACACCGTCGCCCAGCTGCTGCTGAACTTCCAGCGTCAAACCGTTTTTAGTTACGGTCAGCGCGTCGTAAACCTTCGGTACAGAATCACGTGGAAATTCCACGTCAACTACCGCACCGATAATCTGAACAATAGTTCCGCTACTCATGTTCGGATCCTCTAATTATTTAACCTGTGACCTGTATTAAACAGCTGCAGCACCACCAACGATCTCAGAAATTTCCTGAGTAATCGCGGCCTGACGAGCTTTGTTGTAAATCATTTCAAGCTCATCAATCATATCGCCAGCGTTGTCAGTTGCATTCTTCATCGCCAGCATACGTGCTGCCTGTTCACAGGCATTGTTCTCAACCACGGCCTGATAGACCAGGGACTCTACGTAACGAACCAGTAAGCCGTTTAACAGCTCTTTAGCGTCTGGTTCATAGATGTAGTCCCAGTGATGATTGAGACTGTCATCGTCATCTTCTGCCTTCAGTGGAAGCACCTGATTGACTGCAGGCTGCTGAGTCATTGTGTTAACGAAGTCGTTTGACACAATGTACAGTTTGTCCAGCTTGCCTTCGTCATAAGCATCCAACATGACCTTAACTGCACCGATCAGATCCGCCACTTCCGGCGCATCACCCAGGTGAGTTTTCGCTGCAACAACATTGCCACCGTAGTTCTTAAAGAACGACTGTGCTTTGCTGCCCAGTGCACAGACATCGATCTCGATGCCCTGGTCATGGAACTCTTTCATGCTTTTAACAGCTGCTTTGAACGCGTTCACGTTCAAACCACCACACAAGCCACGGTCGGTTGCTACTACTACAAAACCAACGCGCTTAGTCTCACGCTCCTGCATGTACAAGTGTTTGTACTCAGGGTTGGACTTGGCCAGGTGCTGAATTACACCACGGATACTCCGGGCGTACGGGCGAGACGACTCCATGCGATCCTGTGCTTTACGCATCTTGGAAGCAGCAACCATTTCCATAGCGCTGGTGATCTTCCGGGTGCTCTGCACACTCGCAATTTGTGTCTTAATCTCTTTTCCGACTGCCATAGTTCCGCCTATTTAGCTTTGTGTTAGATCTGCATGAAATTCATGCAGATCACTCACTCTAAACGAGTTCTTACCAAGCTTGTGTAGACTTGAACTTTTCGATACCAGCTTTGAACTGTGCAGCAATCTCATCAGAGTAGTTGCCAGTTGCATTGATATCGTTCATCAGATCAGCGTATTCGCTGTTGAAGAACGCAATCATAGCTGCTTCAAAGTCCAGTACTTTGTTCAGATCTACATCTTTCAGGTAACCTTCGTTCGCAGCGTACAGGCTAAGACCCATGTCAGCGATTGACATTGGAGAGTACTGTTTCTGCTTCATCAGCTCAGTTACAGACTGACCATGCTCAAGCTGAGCACGTGTAGCATCATCAAGG
>NZ_JAAEQH010000189.1 GCF_024231755.1 Neptuniibacter sp. | reverse complement strand
TCTTGATTAAATAAACGGCAGTTGTTTTGATTTGGTTAGTAGGTTAAAACCTTAAATTAACCAGACAGATGGATGTCGAGCAGGCCCACAATTCCCATTTCAAATGCTAATAGTACAAGGAGAGTATCTCATCGAAACAATAATCAATAATTTAATGGACCCTGCTTGGTGGTTCACGGGTATTTTCTTTGCAGTGCTGATTAAGCTGGCACCGAAATTTAGGGATGTCTCTGTTTCTTTGTTTAAAAGAACAATGAGAAATAGATCTGCAAGATTTAAACGTGCACTGAAAAATGGTCGACATAATATAGCTGCGGTTAACTATCAATCAGTTAAGTCCCAAGCATTCTTCGTAATGTTTTTGATCACCGTTGCGCTGTATGTGATTTGGTACTCAGCAGGGCCTCTACGCGAAATACAGAAGACAAGCTTTTTGGTGTTTATCATATGTATTATCCCGATGTATGCGGTACAGATATGTTGGTTAATCCAAGACAACTTAGCTAGAGAACTAGTTAAGGAGTACCACAAATTGTGTGCACCCAAGCGCTTAAATAAGAGCGAGTAACCTGTTCCGCTTGGCTAAGTTATGATTAAACATATGACCTTAAGAAAATCTCTGGAAACTGAGAAAGAAAATATCCGCTCTCTTCATCTCACTGCATTTGGCAAAGAGGAAGGTGAGGCTGTTTCTAAGCTGGTGGTTGAGCTTCTTGAAGATAAAACTGCTCAGCCGCTTATCTCATTAGTCGCTGAACAGGATGATGAGCTTGTTGGTCATGTTCTTTTTACGTCAGTAAAGGTTGAGGGTAGTAAAACTCAGAACGGTTATATCCTTTGCCCTCTGGCTGTCGCTCCTGATTTTCAGAGATCCGGTATTGGTAAAAACTTGATCACTCAAGGGCTGGATATGTTGAAAGAGCAGGGGGCTGAGTTTGTATTGGTCCTGGGTGACCCAGCTTATTACTCCCGCTTTGGTTTCCATACCGATCACCAGATTAAACCTCCATATGAACTTCCTTACCCTGAAGCGTGGATGGTTCAGGAGTTGAGGAGTGGTGTATTGGATAGTGTTCACGGAACGATTAATTGTGCTGATGCTCTGAGTCCACGAGAATATTGGTAAGTTTGAGGGAGGCTTGCCACTGGTTGGGGTTTTGATTCAGATATTTAATCGCGGTGAGGACACCGCTCCTACAAATCCTTCATTTAAAATGCGGCACCAAATTCATCCCATTTGTGCAGCCGAGCATTGGAAGGTTTAATCGAATTAGGGCGAAGCCTGTTTGAGGCCTGAAAGGCCGAGTTCTGCAGCCCTCGATTCAACCTGAAACGCGCAGGGAACCGGGTGAAACCCGGCAAACAGTTGGGGCGGCTTTAGGTTGTTAGGGTATTTGCCAAGACAAATACCCTGACTCGCCGGCTGGCGAAACAAGCAATAAAGCCTCGTCTTTAGGCGATCAAAAATAGCAAAGAAATATTCTGCAAATACCGATCAAGAAAGAAGCTCAACTTCTTCCATCGTCAACTCCCGACTCTCCCCCGGAGCCAACCCACAATCCAACTCCAATCCCCCAATTGCCTCCCGATGCAACCCAATCACCGGATTCCTAAACCGCCCAAACATTCGCTTTATCTGATGATACTTACCCTCAGTCAGACTAACCTGAGCTTCCCGCTCCCCGGTTTTAACCAGCTCTGCCGGTTGAGTCGTAATATCCTCAAATGGAAAATACATCCCCGCGGCAAAAGCTGGGGCGTAATCATCGGTGATCGGGTTTTCCAGAGTGACGTGGTAACGCTTTGCTACCTTGTGCTCTGGTGAGGTTAGATTACGCGACCATTCTCCGTTGTTGGTCAGCAGAAGCAGACCGGATGTGTTCAGATCGAGTCTACCGACAATGTGCAGCTGCTCCTTGTTATCGCAATCCAGAAGATCAAGCACCGTTTTATGCTGCTCATCCACCGTAGCGCTCACCACACCCACCGGTTTATGCATCATGATGTAAATCGGTTGGTTATTTTGCAGCAGCTCGTCATCAAGGCTTATCTGATCAAACTGACCAATCACCTGATTGATATCTGTTGCGGGTTCTGAGTTGATGAGTATACGTTTCTGGGCGATCAGCAGGCGTACATCGCGACGGTTAATACCCGTATGAACAGAGATAAACCTATCTAAACGGGATTTTCTTGATTCCATGCCTGAGTGTTCTGTTGGGAGGTGATTATGTCTGTGCTGAGCATTGTACTTTGCTCAACTCGGACTTCAAAAAAATTGTCTAAGAACACTGCTTAACGCCTTGTATAAGGGCAACGTTAAATATTTTCAGGTTGGTATAAAAGAACTCAACTAAAATTAACGTATAAAAAATGATCTGTTTTTGTCTGGAAACGTAACAGCTCAAGATGGAGCTGATTGCTCGCAAACTGATAAGGAAATAGTAACAGGGAATCTGAGTGCAATCGGAAATGTTTAGGGATTCCCAAGCCTAAGAGGTGATTATTATGTTGCTGAGTCATGTGCCCGGAATGTTTACCCATCCTGATGCGGAGTGGGAACTGATCAAGAAAGAGCACGCAAGTCCTGGCCGTATTTATGTGGCCTATATCGGTATTCTTGCCCTGATTGGGCCGGTATGCGCTTATATCTCTACTACTCAGTTTGGTTGGAGAGTAGGGGATGGTGAACTGATTAAGCTAACTACCATGAGCTCTCTACAGCTGAATGTGCTGACCTATGCAGCTATTCTGGTAGGGGTTTTTGGTCTTGGCTGGATGATAGACTGGATGTCGAAAACCTACGGCAGTGGTCATGATGAGTATGCCGCTAACGGTATTGCGTTGGCTGCTTATGCTTGTACACCACTGTTTCTGGCAGGTTTTGTGTCTCTCTACCCTGTACCATGGGTCAATATGCTGGCTTATATGGCTGCAGCGGCATACACGGGTTATCTGATCTATGATGGATTACCGCATGTCCTGGGGATAGAGAAAGATCGTGCCTTCTTCTTCTGCGGAGCTATTTTGGCAGCAGGGTTGGTTTATCTTGTTCTGACAAGAGTGGGTACAGTGATTATCTGGAATCTGGGCTTTGCTCCCGTATTTATCTCCGGATGATCTGTAGGATTGAAAACTTGATATCTATATCGCTGGCGCGATATCTTCAGTGAAATGAAAAGGTCTGGGTTTAACCCGGACCTTTTACCTTGTTTGTGCTTCTAGTTCTCGTTATTGCGGAACGGTAGATATTGCTTAAGATGCTCAATTTGTTGATCGATCGCTTCGCTTTCCTCATCAACAAACTGCTGTATCGCCTGATTAAAACCAACCTCTTTCACCCAGTGTGCCGACCATGTTTCCACTGGTTCAAAGCCGCGCTGGATCTTATGTTCACCTTGAGCCCCCGAGTCAAAACGTCTTAGTTTGTTGGCAATACAATAGTCTATGCCCTGATAGTAACAGGTCTCAAAGTGCAGGCTGTCGTATTCGTCAAAACAACCCCAGTAGCGCCCATAGAGAGTTGTAGAGTCTTTCAGAGAGAGTGCACCGGCTACCGGCTGATCGCCGTTATAGGCAAGTACGAGCAGAAGGTTTTCTGGCATCAGTTCTTTAAGCAGGAAAAAGAACTCCTTGGTCAGATAAGCTTCCCGGCCTCGTTTCAGGTAAGTCATACGGTAGAAATCGTAGAACTGATCGAGTTGTTCTGGGCTGATATCTTCACCATCAAGTTGAACATGGGTAATGCCATGATCGATAACTTTTTGCCGCTCTTTGCGAACATTCTTGCGCTTTCGGGAAGTGAATGTGGCGAGAAAGTCGTCGAAATCTGCGTAATTTTTGTTAAACCACTGATACTGACAACCTTTACGATGCATTAGGTGAGGGTGTTGTACTGCATTACGTTCTTCGTCAGTAGGGAACAGTAGATGCCATGAGTTTGCCTGCACCTGTTCTGCTATTTGAGGTAAGGAGTGGCTGATCATTTCCAATAGAGGTTTTGGGTCTTGCTGAGTTAGAAGCCTTGGCCCTGTTACAGGCGAAAAGGGGATAGCCGTCACCAATTTGGGATAATACTCCAGACCATAACGGTTGTAGGCATCGGCCCAAGCCCAGTCGAATACATACTCACCGTATGAGTGGTTCTTAAGATAAAGCGGCATTACGCCTATATTTATACCGTTATCTTGCAGTAGGAGATGTAAAGGTTGCCAGCCGGTTTTTGGCTGAACACTACCAGAGGTTTCTAGTGCGTAGAGAAACTCGTAGCGGGCGAAAGGGTAATCAGTTTTACACAGCTGATTCCAGGCTTCCTTACCTATTTCTTTGATTTCATGGCAAAGTTTGATCTCTGGCATATCGCAGGAAGTCCTCTGAACTGCTATGTTTTAGATATGGCTGTCCCATTCTATCGTTTTTAGTCGGTCTGTTTTAGTTTCAGGAGTAGTGTAATGGATGAGTTGGAACTTGAATTTGAACTTCACCCGCAGTTAGCTGCAGATTCTATTGTTTTGGGTGATTTCCCGTTGAGTCGACTCCTTTTGATAAATGATGCGACATATCCTTGGTTTGTGCTGGTTCCACGACGTGCTGGTGCTTCAGAGATTTATCATCTATCCGAAGAAGAACAGAGTCAGCTAATAAAAGAGTCTTCATACTTGGCCTCGAATCTGGCTGATACCTTTGCAGCTAGAAAGATGAATGTGGCTTCACTGGGAAATATGGTGCCCCAGCTACATATTCACCATATTGTTCGATATGAAAATGACCCTGCATGGCCTGGTCCTGTGTGGGGTAAAACACCTGTGGTTCCTTTTACTGAAGACCAGATTCACGATGTGCGACGCAAGCTAGAAGCTTTAATGGCAGGTGAAGTGGAGTTTGTTCCAGAAAAATAGGTACTTATCGGGATAATCGACGAATTATACGCAGGACTCTCAAAACTAAGCTGATATCCGCTCAAAGGGTTACTGCTTAGTTTTGAGAGTTGTTCTTTTTCTTGGATGAGTTATAACTTTTAAGTTTATCTTTTAACTTTTTCTTACTTTTCTTGTTGAGCTTATCCTTTTTAGCTTCTTTTGCTGTCAGGATGCGAGCTTGCTTATTGTGGCCACCAGGTACTGGGTTGTCAGGGTTGTTTTCGTTATAGGTAGCAGCACCCTTTTGGTATGCATTACGAACCTGAGAAGCGCTCTGTAGTTTACTCTTGTTGTTTTTCTGGGAGCTTGAGTTCCCGGAGCCCTGTGACTTCTTGTTCTTGCTGCTGGTTGCTTGCTGAGTTGACGTAACCTGTTTTGCAGGTTGGTAACTAGGAATTTTAGGAGGTGGGGCTATGAGGTTGATATTCTTAGATTTATCTTTGGATATACTGGCTCTATTCTTGGATGTTAATAATTCTTTGCCTTGAGGCGGACGGTCGCTGAAGTGTTTAACTCCATTTTCATCAACCCAAGTGTAAATATCGGCATGCACGCAGATAGATGGTAATAATAGCAGTGTAATGAAATAGATTTGGCGCATCTCAATGTCCCTTTGAGAGTCATTATAGCAATTGGTTCGCCTTGGAGAGGGGACCCGCATATTAATTTTATCTGAGCAATTGTATACGGCTAGAACTCTACAGTCAGCTTGATCCGAAATCATAGTGGCTCATGATGAAAACAGTGTTCTATCCGAGTTTTCCTCGTATCAATAAACCAGTACAGGTAGATTGCTGGGGATCTATCAAATTCTTTCACTTCTCTTCATATTTGGGGCCTGTTCCCTCTGCATAAATAAGGTATAATCCGCCGTTTTTAAAATACGCCTTACATGTTTGCAGGGCGTGGATTAGGTTGATTTCCAATGCCAATCTTTGATTTTCAGTGTCAAAACTGTGGTCACGAGTTTGAAAAGCTTGTCCTGAAAAGTGATGCGCCTGCCCCTGCATGCGTTTCCTGTGCAAGTGAGGAAGTGACCAAACAGGTATCTGCACCGGGTTTTCGCCTTTCAGGTTCCGGTTGGTACGAGACAGATTTCAAAACCGGGAAGAAGAAAAATCTTGCTGGTGAATCCGGTTCTTCTTCAAGCTCTGACAGTTGATCCGGTAGTAAAAAATTTAATTCATTGATCGTTTGGCTCGAGCCGAACAGAGACAGTTAACAGGAACAGTAAATTATGCGCAGTCATTATTGCGGCGATCTCAGAAAAGAGCATATTGGCGAAGACATTACCCTGTGTGGTTGGGTACATCGTCGTCGTGACCACGGTGGAGTTATCTTCCTGGACGTGCGTGACCGTGAAGGTCTGGCACAGGTTGTATTTGATCCAGATCGTGAAGAGAGCTTCGCGTTGGCTGATAGCTGCCGTAATGAGTTCGTAATTGAGATCAAAGGTACTGTTCGTAGCCGTCCTGAAGGCACGATCAATCCAGAAATGCCAACAGGTGAGATCGAAGTTCTGGGTAAAGAGCTGGTTATCCTGAACAAATCTGAAACACCTCCGTTCCAGCTGGATGAACACCAGAACGTTGGTGAAGATGTACGTCTGCGTAACCGTTACATCGATCTGCGTCGTCCAGAAATGCAGGAAAAACTGCGTTTCCGTTCTAAAGTTTCTAATGCAATCCGTAACTACCTGGATGATAACGGCTTCCTGGATATTGAAACTCCAATCCTGAACCGTGCAACGCCTGAAGGTGCGCGTGACTTCCTGGTACCTAGCCGTGTTCATGACGGTCAGTTCTTCGCACTGCCTCAGTCTCCACAGCTGTTTAAACAGCTGCTGATGGTTTCTGGCTTTGACCGTTACTACCAGATCGCTAAATGTTTCCGTGACGAAGATCTGCGTGCAGACCGTCAGCCTGAATTTACTCAGATCGATATCGAGACTTCGTTCATGGACGAAGAAGGCATAATGGGTCTGACTGAAGATATGATCCGTAAGCTGTTCCTGGAGCTTAAAGGTGTTGATCTGGGTGACTTCCCACGTATGCCTTATTCAGAAGCTATGCAGCGTTTCGGTTCTGATAAGCCGGATCTGCGTTACCCAATGGAGCTGGTAGATGTTGCTGACCTGATGGCAAACATCGAATTTAAAGTATTCGCGGGTCCTGCAAACGATCCTAAGTGTCGCGTAACTGCACTTAAAGTACCGGGTGGCGCTAAGCTGACACGTAAGAACATCGATGACTACACCAAGTTTGTTGGTATCTACGGTGCTAAAGGTCTGGCTTGGATCAAAGTTAACGAGATCGAAAACGGTGTTAACGGCCTACAGTCTCCAATCATCAAGTTCCTGGGTGATGAAGTGACAATGGCGATCATGGATCGTCTGGGTGCTGAAAACGGTGATATCGTATTCTTCGGTGCAGATAAGGCTAAGATCGTTTCTGAAGCTTTGGGCGCGCTGCGTATCAAAGTGGGTGAAGATCTTGAGATGTCTGAGCGTGAGTGGGCACCTCTGTGGGTTGTTGATTTCCCAATGTTTGAAGAAACTGATACGGGTCTGACTGCACTACACCACCCATTCACAGCACCAAGCTGTACTCCGGAAGAGCTGAAAGAGAATCCACTGGATGCGCTGTCTCGCGCATACGATATGGTTCTTAACGGTTGCGAGCTGGGCGGTGGTTCTGTTCGTATTCACGATCAGGAAATGCAGGCTAAGGTTCTGGAAATTCTGGGCATCTCCGACGAAGAAGCTGAAGACAAGTTTGGCTTCCTGTTGAATGCACTGCAGTACGGTGCGCCTCCACACGGTGGTCTGGCATTCGGTCTGGACCGTCTGATCATGCTGATGACTGGCACTGAGTCTATCCGTGAAGTTATTGCATTCCCTAAAACTCAGAGTGCATCTTGTATGATGACTGAAGCTCCGGGTGAAGTAAGCGCTGCTCAGCTGCGTGAACTGAACATCAAACTGCGTAAGACTCCTTAATTCATTTAGGAAGATTCGAGTTTGAAAAAAAGCTGCCTTAGGGCAGCTTTTTTTGTTTATATAGTATTAAAAATAAAGAAAAAATGAGTAGGGAGCAGTCGCTATGGCAGGTCATTCCAAATTTGCAAACATTAAACACCGTAAAGCGGCGCAGGATGCAAAGCGTGGAAAGATTTTCACAAAGCTTATTCGTGAGTTGGTAGTTGCGGCTAAAGAGGGCGGCGGTAATCCTGATGACAATCCTCGTTTGCGAGCCGCTGTAGACAAAAGCCTGGGCGCAAACATGAAGCGCGACACCATCGATAAAGCAATTTTGCGTGGTGCAGGTGGGGCTGAGGGTGAGCATTATGATGAGCTGACCTATGAAGGCTATGGCTCAAACGGTGTAGCTATTCTTGTTGAGTGTATGACGGACAACGTTAATCGTACCGTTGCTGCGGTGCGTGCTGCTTTCAACAAATACAACGGTAATCTGGGTACCAGTGGTTCTGTTGCTTATCTGTTTGATAAAAAAGGTCAGATCACCTTTGCTGATGATGTAGATGAAGAAGCTATTATGGATGCTGCATTAGAAGCGGGGGCAGATGATGTTGTTGAAAACGATGATGGGTCTATTGATGTTTTCACCGATTGGCATGACTTCTTGGATGTTAAGCAGGGTTTGATTGATGCTGGTTTCGAATCTGTTCATGCTGAAGTAGCAATGATTCCATCGACAACAGTAGAGCTGGATGTGGAAACTGGACGCAAGGTGATGAAGTTGATCGATGTGCTTGATGATCTGGATGATTCCCAGAATGTTTACCACAATGCAATTATTCCTGAAGAGGCCATGGACGTTTAATCTTCCCACACCAGAATACAGAACCCATGACTAAACGGCTGCTTGCCACCTTACTCTTTCTATTATTCACGTTGGTTGTGACTTGGGCCTCTGTGAATAAGACCCGTGATTGGACCTTACAGCAGTTGCATCAACAGGGGTCCGATGAGTTGTTACAGGTGATCACTCAGCTGCGTAATGCATTGGGCGAATACCGCTACCTTCCTTTTCTTATTTCACAAAATACCGATGTTAAGGCGCTAATGCTGGAACCGGATGCCAACCTCAGTGCTGAGGTTAGTCTCTATCTGGAGCAGACCAATCTGGTAGCAGGGTCCTCATCTCTTTTCGTAATAGGCGAGCAGGGACGACCGCTGGCATATAGTCACTGGCGTGATGAACAGAACTTTTTCCTTCGTTCCCATCAAGGGCAAGAGTACTTTACCCAGGCTAAAGCAGGGCACAGGGGACGGCAGTTCAGCTTAAACGCAGAGAAACAGCGGCCTGCTTACTATCTATCATCTCCAATCTACGACGGTACTCGGTTCAGCGGAGCGGCTGTGGTTCGTATTGAGTTGGAGAGTCTGGTCAAAAAATTACGTTCGTTTGGAACTGTATTATTAAGTGATGCAGAGGGTACGTTGTTTTTCACTACGGGACCTTTTAAGCGTTTTAAGCCACTTAGTGAGCAGGTTACCGTCACGGGTACTGATCTTGCCGACGGTGTTAAAACATCGTTGTGGAGTCAGGATACATCCAATTGGTTGTCTCGTTCTGTTGAGCTGGATGATCTGCGCTGGCAGGTGATTGTACTGAATAACACCGATGTGGTGGACCGTAATGTAAGGAATGCATCCCTGTTCTCTTTTGGTGGGTGCTTGGCGCTAGGGCTATTGGCGCTTTTGTTACGTGAGCGTCAGTTAAAGATCCGCTCGCAGAATGAGACCCGTGAGGCCTTGGCACGAAATGAAGCGCAGCAGAAAGCGATAATTAACAATGCTCAGGTAGGACTGTTCCTGATCGATCATAAAGGGGTGATCACCTTTGCCAATGAGATGGCATTGCAGCAGTTTACGGTGTCGATGAGTCTGGTTGATCATAAACCTCTGACGACACTTCTGGCTTTTGAAAAATCTTCACCTTTATCCAAAGGGTTAAGTCGTTTAGGTAAACAGGGTTTTGCCCCATTGATCGGTTATGAGTCTGTTGGCCGTCGAGGGGATGGTACTGAATTTCCGATTATGATCTCTGTGCGAAAAATGGAGTATCTGGGAGATCGCCAGTTCCTGGTGACGGTGATCGATATCTCCCGGCGTAAAGGCCTGGAGCTGCAGTTACAAAAAGCCAATGAATCCCTGGAGCATAAAGTAGAGGAGCGTACGCAGGCGCTTCAGGAAGCTCAGGATGAACTGGTACAAGCGGGTAAGATGGCTGCGATTGGTCGGATGTCCACCGCTGTGGTACATGAACTGAATCAACCCCTGACGGCTATCAGAAACTATGTGGCTATCTGCCGTCAGATGTTGCAGCAGCCTGAGATGTTATCGGAAAGCCTGACTGAAGTTGATGAGCTGACTCAGCGTATGGCTCAGATCACATCACAGCTGAAAACCTTTGCCTATAAAAAGCCTGAACAGATGGAACAGGTATCAATGCAGATGGCGGTTCAGCATGCGTTGCAGCTCTTCAAGCAGCGCCTTGCTGATGAGCAGATTCAACTGCAGGTGGATCAACCTGATGATACGGTTTATATACTGGGAGACAGTGCGAGGTTGGAACAGGTTCTAGTTAATCTGATTAAAAATGCGCTGGATGCTATGTCTACAGTTGAGAACAAGTGCTTAAACATCCGTATTGCTACTGATGACAATATTACCCTGAATGTATCAGACTCTGGTCCGGGCATAGATGAAGAGCTGTTACCCGATCTTTTTGAACCTTTTGTCACATCCAAGAGTATTGGCGATGGACTTGGTCTTGGGTTATCCATTGTCAGATCCATTGTCCGGGACCTCAATGGTGAGATATGGGCAGAAAACCTGCCTCAGGGGGGAGCCCGTTTTGTAGTGACTCTACCCAAATGCTAAACCGCTGAAATTATAAATTGTGATGGAAAAAAGCCGATGAGCTTAGACAACCTGAATAAAGAAAACCGTGGCACTGTACTGCTCGTTGATGACGAAGCAATGGTACGCAAGTCGACGGAGAAATGGCTGCAGATGGCAGGCTTTCAGGTTATCGGTTGTGATAGTGCGAAACAGGCACTAGAGCATATCAGTCAAGAGTTTCCGGGTATTGTAGTCAGCGATGTGAAGATGCCAGAGATGGATGGCCTAGAATTACTCGATGAAATAATTAAACAGGTTCCCGGTCTGCCTACGGTATTGGTAACAGGGCATGGTGATGTTGATATGGCGATAGGTGCCATGCGTAAAGGTGCCTATGATTTTATAGAAAAGCCATTCAACCCGGAGCGCTTGGTCGAAACGATTCAACGCGCCTGTGATAAACGTCGTTTGATGCTTGAGAACTTGCGACTGCAGCAGCACCTTTCGAGCTCATCCGGTATTGATAGCCGCCTGATTGGTATCTCCCCAGCGATTCAACGCTTGAAGCAGGAGCTCCTGACCCTGGCTGAACTGGATACCAACGTTATCATCTATGGCGAAACTGGTACCGGTAAAGAGTTGGTAGCACAGTGTCTGCACGAATTCAGTGTACGGAAAAAATCTCATTTTGTACCAATCAACTGCGGCGCTATCCCTGAATCACTCATTGAAAGTGAACTCTTTGGTCATGAGGCAGGAGCCTTCACCGGAGCGACTAAACGCCGTGTGGGTAAATTTGAATACTCCAATGGCGGCACTCTGTTTCTGGATGAGATTGAGATTATGCCGCTTAATCTTCAGATCAAACTGCTACGGGCACTTCAGGAAGGCGTTATAGAACGTTTGGGGGGCAATGCCCCAATTGATGTGGATCTGCGAGTGATCGCAGCCTCAAAAGTGGATTTGCGAGTGGAGAACGGGTTTAGGGAGGATCTGTTCTACCGCCTTAATGTCTCTCAGCTACATATACCTCCATTACGTGATCGCCTCGAAGATGTACCGCTGCTGTTTGAGCACTATCTGCGGATGACCTCGGCGGACCACAAAAGGGAAATGCGTAACCTACCTGAACAAGATATCCGTACACTGCAAAGTTATCAGTGGCCGGGTAATGTCCGTGAACTTAAGAATATAGCTATGCGTTATGCCCTGGATTCTCGGGTTTCTGTGGCTGATATCTTGTTCCCGGATGAGAAACCGATGCAGGCCTCGGCTCTCAGCGAGGATATTAACCAACCTCTGGCAGTGCAGGTTGCTGCCTTTGAGTCGGAGGTGATTAAGCGTTCCCTTGCAGAACATGAAGGCAATATAAAAGCAGTGATGGAAGCACTGGATCTACCGCGCCGTACCTTGAATCAGAAGATGGCTAAGTACGGCATCAGCCGATCTGAGTTTAAATCTTAGCTATCCGGAATAGCAACTTAGATAGCGTTATCCTGAAGATCGCTCGAAATATCCGTATTTAAGATAATGAAGAATTTGATTCTGTACTGGTCTGTTATTCATCATCAATGGGTGTGTAACAGGTAGGGCTATATGGTCGTTCATTCCGTCAAGCTTTGTTCTATCGACAGAAACTTTCCCGTCGTCAGCTCCGGGGATGAAGGATGATAGAACCCAATTGATTGTTTGAGTACCTGCGATAATTCCTAGATCAAATGATGCAGGTCCTAAGATATTTGTAATTCCATTATCTCCTGTACCCAACTGGAGCCCTGCATCCCCATTAATAAAATGGAACCCTGGTATATCTCCAAGCGTATCAACAATCTCACTCCCTTGATTTGGAGGTCCGAGCATTACAACCCGTTTTAGATTCGGAATTGAATTTTGGGCTAAGTATTGGCGGAGCAAAATGGCTCCCATTGAGTGAGTTACGAAATTTACCTTCGTATTGGTAGGGCACTGCTCCAACGCTTTAGGGATGGTTTCATTGGCTAGTTCTTCAATGTTTTTCGATCTGGAAGGGTAGCCTTCGTTAACCGTTGAGTAGCCATGTTTTACCAGCACTTTTTCTACAGGAATCATCGAATCAGGACTTCTGGCCAAACCGTGTAGAAGGACAACACAGTCGCTTGCGACTGTCACTTCGCTGACTAATATTGCGACAACAAGTATAAATGGCCTGATCATCCTTAATCTCCAATAGGGTATCGATAAGTCTGTGATGTTATGTAATTTCGAGAGATAAACAACTGTTTAGGCATTTTTTTGCCTATCAGGCTTTCCAAACTGACAATCTACCCTTTTTACGATCAGTATTATCTCTTTCTGAGCCTTAAATTCCTCTAAACCCTTCCTTATCAGCATTTACGTTGTTAATGAGCAATATTTTGCCTATCAACTCGTAAATCCATAAGCAAAAAACTGCTCATGCACTTATAAGGTTTTTTGAATTATTCTTAATGCATTGAAAATAAAGGATAAATTTTAATTTTGGCGAATTGGCACCCCCATTGCTATATGAAATACGGATTAAAAACTAAACCTCAAACTGACTAAAAAGGGTACTGAGGATGACAATAACAAAACGTACTTTCATTAAAGGCATGGGCTTAGCCCTGGCGATGAGCACCGCAATGGGCACTGCAGGTCTGGCACAGGCAGCAGAGAAGCGTTCCTATATTTTGGCAACGGCTTCTACAGGCGGTACTTACTATCCAGTAGGTGTTGCACTGGCAACGCTGACTAAAGTTAAGCTGGAGCCAAAGCACAAGATCTCTATGTCTGCGATCAACTCTGCAGGTTCAGGTGAAAACGTAAAATTGTTAGGTGAGAACGAAGCACAATTTGCGATTCTTCAGGGTTTGTATGGCGCATGGGCATGGTCCGGTGAAGGTAAACTGAAAGAGTCTGGTCCTCAGAAAAATCTGCGCTCTG
>NZ_JAAEQH010000188.1 GCF_024231755.1 Neptuniibacter sp. | reverse complement strand
ATAACTTCCACCTGAAGTCATAAACTTACCATACTCAGCTGCGTCGCCATTAATATTGTACAAACCAGTCGCTCCTAAATGTTGCATCTCATGCATCTGAACATTCCAAAGACTGCCCATTCCGCCGGCCTGAAAGATTTCTCTCCTTGTAACAGGATCGATATCAGTATCAGTCCATTCACGAATATCAGCAGCATCCTCAGGTGCTATGTACAGATCGGTAAGTGTTCTTCCAATTCTCTTGAAACCAACAATCATCTTGTTGATAAGCTCTTTAGAAAGATAACCAGCACCGGTAGACGCTGGGTCTATTTCATAAATAATGCCGTTTGTGTAATCACCTACTAAATTCTTACCGGCATATCTAATAAAACAGTTTGAAGTATGACGATTATTGTAACCGCCTGTACTCCATTTATACCATAATTTCATAGTGCTGTCAAAGCAATAGGTTACGCCTGATTGATCGAACGTTATTACATATACATAATGACCCTCGATTGAATATGAATAAGCAACTGCCTCTTGTTGGTCTGTAAGTTGACTTATTTGGTATTGTATCGCAGGTGTAGAAAGTATCTCAGCTTGTAATCCGTTAATCCTTCGCACATTGAAATCATCATCAAGAAAGTATATCTGATCATTCATATTAACCACTGAATCTTTTGCAATACACCCGGTACTGATTAACCCGCCTGATATTCTCGCAAATGGTAAAGAGGCAGATCCTGTTATATAAAGGACTTCAATTGTTTTTGTGCCTAAAAGATGAACGTGTTTATAATTCGAAATGGCAGCAACCAAAAAATCAGGATCACCCTCAGCGGCTATGTCAGGAGCGCCGCCCCATGATGTCGGGTCTGTTGTGCAAAGTGCGCTTGCTGTGTCAGGCACTAAGCCAATGAACCAGCCGTCTTGATATGCTAAATAAGAAGCCGTCCTTTGACTTGTTAAGGTAGT
>NZ_JAAEQH010000187.1 GCF_024231755.1 Neptuniibacter sp. | reverse complement strand
TTGCCTAGGTGCGGGGCTGTTTTTGTTAACATGCGTGCGGCTGTTTTCAGCTGGGAGCCAGCTGCTGCAGAAGCAGCAGCGCGCTCCGGATATTGCTTACTATATTAGATTGATATTGGTATGAGCATTACGCGCATTGTTATTGTCATTGATATTACTGAGTTACTTCTTTGAATCGCACGCAGAGTCTCTTAGTTTATCGCTAACAGCCAGTCGTTTCTACAGCTGCGTCTGAGTTATGCTCAGATCCGAATCCTAATAAGACCTGGATGCGAGCGTTCCCACTGCTCCATCATCGTACTTTTGCTAACATGCGTGCTTAATGAATAAACCTTTTATTTCACGCTCTATGGTCACAGGGTATGGAACGATTCATGCACTGGCCAGTCAAACACTTTTGAGTCGTTTTATCTCAGTTGGGTTAAGTTCTTATGCTATTGGATTCGCTCAGGTTTTCCAGGGTGCTCTCTAATATCAGCAGGACTACTGAGACTTTGGCAAGCCAATTTTGCAATTGCGAGCCAAATGACCATAAGATTGACTGGAAAAACACTGAACTTGATTCAGATCAATGTTGCTTCTTCTTTTGACTAAATCAGGGCTTCCGTTCGAACTCATCTGAGACTGTTTCGGTGAACCCTGATCAAATTTTATTTTATCGGAATTCGAA
>NZ_JAAEQH010000186.1 GCF_024231755.1 Neptuniibacter sp. | reverse complement strand
TGCGCGAGGCATGTCAACACGAGATATCCAGGCGCATTTCGAGGAATCCTACGGCGTAGAAGTCTCGCCGACTTTTATCTCTCAAGTTACCAATGAAGTGATGGATGAGGTAAAGCAATGGCAGCAGCGTCCATTAGACGCATTATACCCTGTTGTTTATCTGGATTGTTTGGTAGTACGTAGCCGGGATTCTGGTGCGGTGCAGAACAAATCTGTTTACCTGGCACTGGGAATTAATACCGATGGCGAGAAGGAGCTGCTGGGGTTATGGATGGCACAAACCGAAGGGGCTAAGTTCTGGTTGTCCGTAATGAACGAACTGAGAAACCGCGGTCTACAAGATATCTTCATTGCTTGCTGTGATGGTCTGAAGGGCTTTCCTGAAGCTATTGAAGCGGTTTATCCCAAAACCCAGGTGCAATTGTGTATTGTGCATCAAATCCGTCACTCACTGCGTTATGTGAACTGGAAACAACGTAAAGAAATTGCCGCTGATCTGAAACGTATTTATGGTGCTGCTACACTGGCTGAAGCTGAGTTGGCCCTGGCAGAATTCGCAGAGAAGTGGGATGACCAACACCCAACGATTAGCTTGTCATGGCGCAATAACTGGGAACGCCTAAGTGTGTTCTTCGACTATCCACCGGAAATCCGAAAAGTCATATACACCACAAATGCAATCGAATCCCTGAATGCCAGTCTGCGAAAAATCACCAAAACCAGACGGTCGTTCCCAACTGACGACTCAGTGATGAAAATACTGTATCTGGCACTTCATCAGATATCGAAGAAGTGGACAATGCCTATAAGAGATTGGAAAGCAGCAATGAGTCAGTTTATGATTATGTACAGTGATCGTGTATCACTATGACAAACCGCCACTTACACAGAAAATCTTACAGTCTCTTTTGGCCACGGCTTTATAGGTTTTCCAGTACATTATTTCCTTATCGTTAGGTGATAATCCACCGTTCTTCGAATGCGGGCGATAACGACTGTAATAACCAACAATATAATTAGTAATTTGTTCTTTCGCTTCAGTGAACGAGCGATAACCGGTTTCTGGTATCCATTCTGTTTTCAGGCTTCTAAAAAACCTTTCCATTGGTGCATTATCCCAGCAGTTTCCTTTGCGACTTAAACTCTGTTGTATCTGATATCGCCACAACACTTGCCTAAATTGAATGCTGGTATATTGGCAACCCTGGTCTGAGTGGAACAACAATTCGTTTGGCTGCTCCCTGGACTCATAGGCCATTTCCAGCGCATTCTTTGTTAACACACTGTCAGGCGACAGTGACAGCGACCACCCAACAGGTTTTCGGGCATAAAGGTCCATTACAACAGCAAGGTATGCCCAGCGTTTACCAGCCCAAACATAGGTGATATCTCCAACCCATACCTGGTTTGGGCGCTCCACGTTAAAACAGCGGTCCAGCACATTTGGAACGGCTATATGTGCCTGTTCGACCTTTCTATAGCGATGTTTAGGAAGTTGTGAGCTAATTAAACCCAGCAGCTTCATTCTTCGGCTTGCTCGATAACGTGACAGGTCTTCGCCCATCGTGGTTACGATTTTCGCAATGGAGCGAGCCCCTGCAGACCCATTACTTAATCGATGTGCCGTCTTAATTAAGTGTCTTGTTCGAAGCTCTTTTGATGACAAACGTACAGGCCTGTTTCGCCAGTAACGATAACTGCTTCTATGGACCTCAAACGTGTCACATAATGTCTTAGCCGGAAAGCTCCCTTCAAGTCGCTTAATTATCTGGAATTGTTCAGCGAGTCTGACATCAAGAGAGCGGTAGCCTTTTTTAATATTTCTTTCTCTTGCTCAACTTTTCTAAGCTGCTTTTCAAGTTCCTGAATACGCTTCT
>NZ_JAAEQH010000185.1 GCF_024231755.1 Neptuniibacter sp. | reverse complement strand
CGATTTCTCGTATGCTTTCCAAACGTTTTGGTATTGCTCTATGGTTATCTCGTGGTAACCTTCAGGTAGGCTTACTTTCATCTTACGTAGTATGAACGGTTTCTGTGGGCTAGCTTGTTAAGGCAGCAATATCTCACAGCGTCGATGCCATGATTCCATGCGTCTTTTGGGTGTGGGAGTATACGCCCATCTCGATCTGTATTCCACTTATAGTTTCTAAACTCCTTCTGCAAGTTCAAGCTGTCTGACTTGATAAACAATTTATGCCTCCTCATTATGTCAATGCCATTGCGTATGCTGTCTGCTCCTTTACGTGCAGGCTTGACGTTAAAGTTCATTCGCGATAACTCCGTAATGCTTTTAGGTTCTGCGCTGTCAGCAATGATTTCATCATGCCTTCCTATATCCCATGTCTTGAACTTCTCGCCTAAGTCTTGGTTGGTTAAACCTCCACTATATATCAACTCTTCCATGTACAGCTCATCCCCTCTTTGACTGACTTTTACCAAGGCAGCAGGATCAGCAGCAAATCCAAAGTCTAAGCCGTATGCTATGTGGTTGGCATTTTCGGGCAACTCGTCGTATACGTGAGTTTGAAATATGGTCTCCTTGCTTATGCCTCTTTCTCCTAGTCCATAGATTCTCCAGTAATTCTCGTCTGTGTCTTTAAGTCTTTCAATCTCCTCTATTACCTCCTTGTTTAAAAACGGGTTATCTAGGTACGTAGATTTAAAGAAGTCGCAGTCATCCCTAGGTATAACCGTGTCG
>NZ_JAAEQH010000184.1 GCF_024231755.1 Neptuniibacter sp. | reverse complement strand
GTGAGGTCTGCCGTAAGCCAATAACTTGATTTCGTTGTTATCCTCCTTGCTCAATTGAGGCAAAGAAAGGCTAACCGCTTGGTCAAAGAATACTGTTCCGTTCTCACGAGAAGCGTTAATAGTTTGCTCTACACTTGATGTACCTTTCAGCACATACTTGAAAGCATCAAATGTTCCATCCATATCGGAGATTGTGTCATCTGTATCGGATGTAAGTGTAACATCACCCAAGTCACCGAAATCAACAAAGTAAACTGCTTTGAGTCCACCTACTGATTCACGACAAGGTAACGCACGACCTTTTGTTAAATCACAAGCCATAATTTCTTTTATTTTTTTTATAAAAAAGGGCAGACAAGCATATGCCTACCTGCCCCTTTAATTATTAACTAAACTAACTCTTATGAGTATAGTACGATGTCAGCACCAATTCCGTATTGTACACCTGCGGTAAAACGCATTACTACACGAACATTTTGTGAACCATCAAGGTCAGCCATATCAATTAGCTTCACCTCGTTGTGGTCAGCTAACAAACCTGTACCGAAGAACAAGTTAGACTTCTGTGCTGCTACCATTGTATTGTCGCTCAATCCAGAACATACGAACAATTTAACACCATCAAAAGCAAGGTCACCACCATTGAACCAAGTAGTACCTTCGTTGTTTACACCATTAGCACCCAAACCTGAAGCACCGAATCCACCCAAAGCACGGATGTAAGCACGAGCAACATTAGATGCTACATAGATGTATAGGTCTTCTTTTCCGTATACTGCGGTAGAGATAGCATCAACTACTTTACCCAATTCAGTAATAACATTAGCAGCAGAAACAGTAGTACCTGTTACATCTACAACTGTTGCATCAGCAGCCAATAGAGCTTCAAATCCGTTGAACTCACCTGCGTTAGCAGTTGCTCCTTGCCAAATGTTCTCTTCAGTCTTCTGTGCTACTTTAGCAGCGATGTGACCGATTAAGAAATCAGCGAATGATGGAGGAAGGCTATCAAAAGCCGAGTAACCCATTTGGATTGCTTCCCAATCGTTGTGGAAATCTTTCTTACATAATTCCAAGTTTACTTGGAACTCTTCTGGTTGTAGGATACGCTCTGCAAGAGTAACTGTGCTTTGGTCAGCGAAGTCACACGCAGCGTCCTTTACCAATGCGTTAGTAGAAAGAGTTTTCATTACCTCTTTG
>NZ_JAAEQH010000183.1 GCF_024231755.1 Neptuniibacter sp. | reverse complement strand
GGGATTATCCCCCCCATGGCTAAAGCAATAGCGATTGATAATGAACTGTAATTTTTCTTATTAGTCATTTACCACCTCAGCGATCTTCCTAGAAACAGGCGCACTTGTTTTAGCGCTCCCATAGATGAATGCGGGCTTGAAGATGTAGACCAGCGCAGGCATTACAAACAGAGCAGTAAAGGCGGATACGGTTAACCACAAGGCCACCAGCATGCCCATCTCTGCCTGGAATTTAAGCGAGCTTTGATACACCAACAGGACTGAAACAATCAGAACGAATGCAGTGATTACTACACCTTTACCTGCGCTATGCAGCGCCCGTTCAATTGCGCTTCTGTCATCGAGACCGTTCTGCAACTCCTGCTTGATCCGATCTACGATATACAGGGCATAGTCCACCCCCAGTCCGATGCCCAGAGCGGCCACCGGTACCGTGTTGATGTTCATGCCGATGCCCATATAGGACATAAAGCTGAACGTCACGGTATTTGATAGAACCACCGGCACCATAAAGAACATCCCTGCCATGGATGAGCGGTACACGACGGTACATAGAACCACCAGAATCAGCAGCGCCAATGCGATCGACTGCAACTGCCCTGATAGAATCACCTCATTTACAGCTGCGATAACACCAATCAGGCCACCAGCCAGTTGGAATTCGCCCACCTGTAATGGGTTTTCGTCAATGAATTCTTTAATACGAGCGACTGCAGTACGAATGGTTTCGCCCTGACGGTCACGGAAGAACAGGGTTACTGAAGCGTTACCGCGATCAGTATCAACATAGCGATCCATATCACCCGGTTCTGCACCAGCTTCAAACATGTACAGCAACTCACCGTTGATATCCTGATCAGCTCCCAGCTCTTCGTAACGCGGGTTACCTTCACGCAGCGTACGGTTTACCGATGGCAAAACGTCACTGATCGATAGCGTACCGCCTACTTCCGGCTGCACTTCGATAAAACGTTGGAACTGTTGCAAGCTCTGTAGAACTTCAGGTGTTTTCGCCAGATCAGGCTTGTCATCACCGACCACGATAAACATGCGGTCGGCACCCTGGAACTTGCTGTTGATGGCGGCAGAATCCTGGTTGTATTGTGATTCCGGCCAAAGTATCGGCGATCCGGGGTTGGCATCCCCTATCTTCAAGCCCAGTGCAAAATAGCCACACACCAGGAAGACAAACAGGGTCCAGCCCGCCATAAAAAAACGGATTTTAGAAACCGATACGTAATGGCACAGATCCAGTAAACGATGAATCAACCAGCTGATATTGATCGGATGTGCGTAGCCTTTTGGATGCTTAATCCAAGAGAGCAATACCGGAGTAAGCACGATTGAGCTAATCGCTACAGTCGATACCCATACAACCGCCAGCAAAGCTAGCTTTTGCAATAGAGGAATAGGACTAAGTGCTACAACCGCCACACAACAAGCATCGGTTGCGATACCCAGAATTCCCGGACGGATCAGTTCAGACAGCGTTGAGTGGGCAGCAAAGCCGACCGACTCCTTACCGGACTCAATCTTCTCCACCTCCTCGTTAAACCGGGTGATGATCTGCACCGAGTGTGATACGGCTCGGGCGGTTATCAACATAGCGATTACGATAACCAATGGATCAAAGTGGATACCAATCAGATTAGAGATACCCAACGCCCAGATTGCACTGACAAAACCAGAGATGATTGGCAGGATAGTACCGCGCCATGTACGGTTGATAACAAACAGCATCGCAACCAGAATCAAACCGGCCATCAGCACCAGATTCAGTGTTTCCGGTAGATAAAAGTTAACCCAGCCGTACAGCATTGGATCACCTACCACACGCACCTTCACACCAGGCACATCGATAGAATCCACCAGAGTAGAGATCTCAGTAAATGCTGTTTCGTAATCCAGCAGACGGTCAATAAAGTCGACAGTAATCAGGGTCGACGTAAGGTCTGAGGATACGTAAGGACCATAAACCAGAGAGTTACGCAGCACTTTCTCGCGCAACTCATCCAGATCAGCCTGTGTTTCAGGCAGGTCTGGCCACATCAGTGGTTTAGTTTCGATACCAGAAGTTGATGCCTTAACCTCTTTAAGCTTCTTGGATGCCAGAGAGATAATCTGGAAAGGGTTTACTGCAGATACTTTCTGCAATTCACGCGTGATCTGATCAACTGACTGCAGAACATGCGGTTGGAAAATATCACCCTCTTCCGACTCAACCATGATAGTAACCAGGTTTGAGCCACCAAAGGTGTCTTTAAATTTATTGTGCGTCTTAACGTATTCATGATCACTTGGCAGTAGATCCTGGAATACGGTTTTAACTTCAATACTGACAGCGGAGTAACTCAGTGCCAATGTGATAAGCGCAATAACACTTACCACAGCAACACGGAAACGAATAAGCCAGCTAGCTATATTTCTGCTCATTAGCTCTATCCTGAATTCTTGTTCTTATTCTGTTTGGTTAACGCTGATTAGCGCCCCTGAAAGACGTGCCACTGATGCCCTGCAGACCAGCGCCCTAGGTTTTTGCCCGCCAAGACAACACCGTCATCAACTTGAGCAATGGAGGTATGCCAAGCCAGATCCTTAGGTGCGAGACGACCGGTTTTCCATATCTGCGCTTCTGGCTCAGCTTCTAGCCAAAGCCCTTTCGTACCTACGCCATACCAGCGCTGTAGGTCCTGATGCCAGAAAACTGAAAAAATGTGCTCGGTAGTGACATCTCTCCAACCACCATCAAGTGCCACACCAACACCCGGGTCTGCTTCTACTTTTGGGAATGCCAGAGCATTACCAACTCGGCTCCAATTGAAGCCACCATCAGTAGTTTTCAACAGAACACCTTCGAGTCCCGCTGCAATACCCGTAGTTGCGTCTTGAAAATCGATCGCCATCAGGCTTGATTCGACAGGTGCAGTAACCATCTGCCAGTTACTGCCTTGATCAGAAATAAGAATGGAACCAAACTCACCCACAGCAACCAGGCCACCATCGGCACGTTTAGTGATCTCATTGAGAATGAAATCTTCGGTCTCACGGGCGTAAGACCAGGTTTGTCCGTAATCATTGCTCCGCAGAATTGTGCCAAAAGCACCTACAGCCCACGCCTCACCCTCGTCGTAGACTTTAACGTCCAGTAACTTGTTAACAACATCATTAACTGGCGCTTCTGCTTGCTGCCAGGTAACACCGCCATCGCGCGTATATAGCGCAACACCATTATTACCAACAACCACCGCATTGTTCTCATCCCAGGCGGAAATATCCTGAAGATGAGCTTTCACAGGTACGTTTTGTACCGCCCAGGTTTTACCCGCATCATCACTGCGGACGATTTTGCCATTGGCACCCACCGCCCAAAGCGTTGAGTCAATAGCGACCATGCCATAGAACCGGTCTCGATTTTCTATTGCCGTTGGAATAACGGTACTTCCAACCGGCTCAGGCTTAACGAATAAGCCCACATAGAGAAGTCCTGCAATCACCATCCACGGGGTAATACCAACACCCCAGCGCATAAGCTGATTCATCGCACTCACTGTATTACTACCTTTTTTGTTCTTGTAATTAGGTTTAAAGACTATCGAGATCTAGGAAAGAAACCATAGATTGAATTTCAATAGAATTTCTATTTAGTATCCATTCAGATAAATCTATGTCAACCCTTTAATTAATAATTATGAGAGGAGCAAAACGCCGATTTCCTTCTTATTTCAATAGTTAACAGGCTAACTACCTATTCAACCCTTTGTTTAAATTAGACTTTTATCATCTAAGCACCTCGAGTATGAACAACCAGAGGAACAACAAAAAATATAAGTTAATTGACAACCTCATAATTATTAATTAATAAGTAAAGAACAAAGATAAATTTTCAATTGAAATTCAATATGACAAAAAACAATAACAAACTAACAGTCGCTGAATCTGTCATTGCAATGGCCTCCGGTAGATTAAGCTCAGAAGAGTTGGTATCGGACTGTCTGGAGAGAATTCAGGAAAGGGATAACAGCATTAAGGCATGGACGTCGGTTGATCATGAAAAAGCATTAGAGCAGGCTCGCGAGCGTGATCAGTTAGGCTACCGCTTATCTCCCCTTCATGGCGTTCCTGTTGCGGTTAAGGATCTAATTGATACTGCAGACCTACCAACCAGTTATGGTTCTTCTATATATAAGGAGCATCAACCACAGCAAGATGCAGCAATCGTTCAACTGCTCCAAAAGGTAGGCGCAGTTGTACTGGGTAAAACCGTTACCACAGAATTTGCCTATTACTCACCTGGGCCTACCTGTAATCCACATAATGTTGAGCATACCCCTGGGGGATCATCCAGCGGATCTGCTGCTGCGGTTGCCGATTATCAAGTGCCCTTTGCCATTGGCACTCAAACCGTTGGTTCTATGATCCGACCAGGCAGCTTTAATGGCATCGTCGCCCTCAAGCCCTCTATTGGCACTCTGCCCTATAGTGGAACCAAATCACTTGCCCCCTCCTTGGATACATTAGGAACCTTTTCCAGAACGGTTGGTGATCAAAGATTACTGCTCACAGCATTGGCTCCACATCTGGAGATCAATAACTGTGTAGAGAAACCTAAGATTGCGATCTGCCGTACCCCATTCTGGTCTGAAGCGTCAGAAGAGATGCAGAATGCTTTTATCGACTATGCAGAAAAGATTAAACAGGCAGGATTCGATGCTATTGAGTATGAATTAGGCCCTGACTTTGCCGCTCTTGCCGATGCTCAATTCGACATTATGGCCAGCGAAGCGGTGCGCTGTTTGAATAAAGAGGTTACCGAACATCGTTCATGGATGAGCACCCATATCCTTGAGTTGATCGAACATGGCAAGCAAGTCACCCCTGAGCGCGAAGCGCAGTGTCGTAATCTCCTTGCCCGTTGCCAATACAAATTGCAGCAGCTTTTCCAGCAATACGATTACTTCGTAACACCAGCCACCCCTGGCGAAGCACCTCAAGGTACCCATGCGACTGGAGATCCGGTCTTTAATCGCATCTGGACCTTCCTCGGCGTGCCCTGCATCACCTATCCGATCAGCAAAGGCAGTAATGATCTGCCTATGGGTATTCAGTTGATCGCCCCCTTTGGTGGCGACCATGCCCTGATCGATTTTGCAGACAAGCTACAGAGCAAAACGCTAGCGCAATAAACAGACAACCCAAATAGAAAAAATAACAAGCGGGAACAAATCATGAATGAACAGCATAAATTAACCGGCGAACGTGAACAGTGGTTTAAGAGCGCCTGCGCCAGCATCCAGAAAGAGCGCCTACGCAAGCTAAACCTTGATCTGGTTAATATTCACAGCCCTACAGGGGCTGAAAAAGAAGCCAGTGAATTTATGACCGAACATATGCAAAAGATCGGTCTTAAATCACGTTATCAGGAAGTGAATGAGATCAGCGGCAATGCGATTGGCGAACTTCAGGGCAGTGGTGAAGGCGCAACAATGCTGCTCTACGCGCCAATTGATACCCATCTGGAAGGCTCTGACGAAGATGTACCCATGGTTGGTGATAAGCTTCGTGACGATATGAAACCAGAAGGCATTCTTCGTGACGATCTAGTCATTGGCCTGGGGGCATCTAACCCTAAAGCGATGGTTGCCACGCTGACAGAAGCGGTTAATGCTGTGATCGATGCGGGAGTTCCTTTAAAAGGTAATCTTGTATTGGCATTCGCCGGCGGAGGCATGCCCTCCATGGTGCCAGAGCGTGGCAACTACGGTATGTCGACCGGGGTTAGCTTTATGCTTACCCACGGCGTAACCGCTGATTTCGGTATTATCCTCAAGCCTTGGTATGAGGTTTATCATGAACACCCTGGCATGTGCTGGTTTAAGGTACGCGTTAAAGGGGATCTGGGCTACTCTGGTATTCCACGTGGTACTCCAGGTTTCCGCAGTTCCATCGTGCCAGCCGCTACCCTGATTCAGGAACTGGAAGAGTGGTTGCCACAATTCACAGTTAACAACACCTCTGAACAAATTGCTCCAGAAGGATGGATTGCCGGTATCAATTCCGGCTGGCCTAACCGCCCTGCTTTTCCATCTGCATCTACAGAGTTGTTTATCGATATGCGTTGCAACCCTTACCAAACTACGGCAGATGTGAAACATCAGTTTGATACAGCAATGCGTGAAATTCTGGAACGCAATCCTGAAATTGAAGCGGATTGGGAGATGTATGGCTCCTGCCCTGGTTCATTTACACCTAAAGAACATTGGATTGTACAATCAGCGCGCGCTGCATGGGAGAACCAGGAGGGTAAAGAGTACCCTAAAGCACCTATGCTAAGCGGACAAACCGACGCCGCAATTATTAATAAACTAGGAATTCCTCTAGTGCGTGTTGGTTACCCATGGATTGGAGATGCTGCTGTACCGGAAGAGTTCAGCAGTGGCCTGGGGGGAATGGGCGTAAGTAATATCGAAGACCTGATCAAGCCTTGTGAAAACATCATCTATTCCATCATTGATAGTATGACCCGCACCCGTGAAGAGGTGAACCTGGGGTAATAACTTAAAGCTAACCTCTCAAGCGATTCCCTTCAGCAACATATCAAGGCCATCCATATGGATGGCCTTTTTATCAGCGTTCCTACTTAGCGGACTCATCATGAAAAAGATATTTATCATCAATGCTCACCAATACCACCCATACTCCGAAGGAGAATTAAACCAAGCCTTAGTTAACCAATTTAAAGACTTCTTTAACTCATCACATTATGAAGTGCGTACCTGTATAGTCGATCAAGGTTACGAAGTGAAGCAACAGTTAGCGCATTTCCTCTGGGCTGACTTAATCATTGTGCAAACACCTGTCTACTGGATGAGCGTACCCTGGCTATTCAAAAAATACATTGATGAAGTCTTTATGGAAGGCGTAACGGGAATCATGTGCGATGGCGATGGCCGCCATGAATCCGATCCCAAAACAGGCTACGGTACCGGCGGTGTATTAACCGATAAAAAATACTTGCTTTCCCTAACCTTTAACGCGCCAGAGGAAGCATTTAACGATCCGCAAGAACCCTTTTTTTCGGGTAGAAGCGTCGATGATCTGTTCTGGCCTGTTCACCTTACATTCCAGTTCTGTGGAATGAAACCTCTGGACACCTTTACCTGCTATGACGTGAAGAAAAATCCAGAAATTGAGCAGGATTTCGAACGTCTGGCTGCACACCTAGACAAAGAGGTTGGTAAATTAAGAGGCTGAAAATTAGAGGGGTGAAAGAGGCGTGCAAAAGGCGTAAAAGCTGAATACGCTCTAAGCTATGACATCCCCTATTACACAGCACTATCATTTAAACAACGAATTACAGTTAGGAATCAAAACATGCCGTCGAACCAGAACCGAAATACAGGTCCACACAAAGTAAAACTTGATAATTGGATTCAAGCAGCTCCATTTGAAGAGTTGTTAAATATGGAGATAACGCAAGCGTCTGACGGAAAAGCGATCCTTAGCATGCCGTTCCTCTATGAATTTTCTCAAGGCGCAGGAATCATGCATGGAGGCGCAATCGTAGCGCTTGCTGATACAGCTTTAGCAATGGCGGTAAAGAGCCTTCTTCCAGAGGGAACACACTTTGGCACTATCGGCCTTGATGTTAAATTTTTACGCGCAATGACACATGGAAATATCACTGCAACCGCAGAAATTAATAGCTTTGTAGAACGGGATCTTAAAGGTGTTGTGTTGGTAAAAGATTCAGATAGAAACGAGATAATGAAAGCAACGGCAGATTTTAGAGTTGCTCGAAAGCAGACAGAGGGTATTGCTCAACATCTAGAAAAAGTTATTGCTTCGCAGACTTCTAAAAATTAATGCCAGCAAGAAACTAGGCATAATTAAAACTGATTCCGAACTGACCCTGACTTTAAGCAGTTCTTTACACTGATCTGTCTAAAGAACTGCTTAAAGAGCAACTTAAAGTCAGGGGACGAAAAAGATTTGAGCCTAATCAGCCTCTCCCCCGCCACTGCCACGCTTAAGCCGATAAGCTAAAGCAGGGCGAGATAAGCCCAACAGCCTAGCGGCTCGCGCAACATTACCATTAGCCTTGGTCATCGCTTTATTGATCAGCGTAGTCTCGATCTCTTCCATACCAATACCGGATTCGACCAGGTCATTAGCCCAATCCTCACTACTGATACTACGAGCAATTTTTTGCTGCCTCTCACGGTTTTTCTCTCGTGCGGCGGCGGCAGGAGGTACATCAGAGCTGGCGAATAGGTGAGGAACACTAATTGAAGCACCGTTATCAACTAAGATAACACCTCGCTCGATCATATTTTCCAGTTCGCGCACATTCCCCGGCCATTGATGATAGTTAAGCATCAGCATCGCCTTATCTGAAATACCTTTCACACGCTTGCCATACTGAGCGCTGTATTTCGTCAGGAAATGATCTGCGAGTAGCGGGATATCTTCCACCCTCTCACGCAGTGGAGGAATGGTCACCGGATAGATATTTAGACGGTAATACAGATCAGCACGGAAACGCCCTTCTGCTACCGCTTTTTCTAGATCTTCATTGGTGGCTGCAACAAGACGAGTATCTATTTTTCGGACTTCAGCACCACCAACACGAACCACTTCGGATTCCTGCAGCACACGTAACAAAGAAGACTGTGCTTCCAGAGAAAGCTCACCGACTTCGTCAAGGAACAGGGTTCCACCATCGGCACGTTCAAAATGTCCAGGCCTCGAATTGTTAGCCCCGGTGTAGGCTTCTGCTTCTACACCAAACAGTTCTGCTTCAATCAGTGTACTGGGAATAGCCGCACAGTTAATCGCAACAAACGGTTTATCTGAACGGTCACTGCATCGATGGAGGCCGCGGGCAAACATCTCTTTACCCACACCGGTTTCACCCAAGATCAGAACAGTGACCTGACTCTCGGCTGCTTTCTCCATCATCTGCCAAGCGTGCTTAAAGCGCTCAGAACAACCTACAGTACCGCAGTTACTGGCAGAGTCTGTATCAGTTTCGTTGATACGCTGTTTTAAGCCCGCAATACGGTCCTGCAGGTCCAGCATCTCTTCACGGATATTTAGCGGCCCGAAGTACTCGGCATCACTCTGGTAATCGTCCCACTCTTCAGCAGGTTTACCGATAATGACGCAACGGTGGTCATCATGAGTTGCACGACATTCGACTTCCCGGTAAATGATCTCTTTACCCATAAAACGGGAACTGTATCCGCTGGCAAAACCAACCAGATGCCAACAAACCGGATCATCACTGTGACCAAACTCTTTGATAAAGGAGTCAGATTCGTAACTGGAAAGGATCTCAAACTCACCGTAGAAGGTGCCTGCTTCTATATCCATATCCAGCTTGAGCAGATTCACGGCAGCCATGCCGGTAATCATGGTGAGCTGAGGACCGATGACAAATGCCTCGGAGTCGGGCTTATCGGGATGCATTTTCCGCGACAGATCGCAGAGTTTATACCCACCCAGATAACCGATTCGACTGAGTACTGAACGCGCACCGTTCATACCCAATGTTTCAACCATTACCTTACGCATATCACTGAAAACAGTTGCATCCAGCAACAGCATCTGACTTTCATCTAGCCAGATATGACCAGATTCCCGGTCAAATTGAATCCTTTCGATCAGATCACTGTAGTCAGACCATGGCTTGTTATTATTAAGTGCCTGGGACATCGACATAGTAACTATCGCCTCACTTTAAGGAACCTATAAAAGCCCTGAATGCACTTGTGGAGGCACACAGTTCAATCCTTATATAGATACCTTAGGGTTATTCTTATATTTATTACCCGAGTTCCTAAATGAACTCTTTAGGAGCCTAAAATCTGTCTATTAGCTCCCCAAAAAGCTCTAATTTTCATCGTCAGATTCTTTATTAGAGCCCAATTATGTACACCACCCTATTACGGAAATTAATAATTATCAATTGAAATTTTAAGGGTAATTAAATAATAACTTTTCCCAAATCCTCAAAAGTGATCATTTAGTAACAAATCACTTTGACCTCACCATACAAAACGCCTATCTCATTGAAATTAAAATACTTTTCAAATTTGGCACTCGGCTTGCCCTATAGCTAATCACGAGAAAATCGGTAATTACGGTTTGGTATACCCAGATAACACATACCTAGCCCAGTAATTAGAGCAGCAATTTAGTCACCCAACTGAGGGGTTAAGTAACTAAAAGCAGCAACCGGTTTAATCAATTTTTTTACCTGTAATAAACACAATAAAAAGTAAGGTAGGTTGATCTATGAGTAGTCGTATTTTGCCGAATTTTGATCTGCTGGTGCCGAACACCATTGCAGAGACGGTAAACCTACTGGCCCACTACAAGGATCGTGCAGCAGTTATTGCTGGCGGTACTGATCTGGTTGTGGCCATGAAGATGAATTTCGAATCTGAAATTCTGATCTCCATCTCAGAACTTAGCGGACTGGATTACATAGACTTTGATTCTGAAAGCGGATTACACATTGGTGCTAAAGCGACTGTTTCTCAGTTGTTACAGAACGATGCGGTAAAACAACACTATCCAGCATTACTGCAAGCCGCTGATGTTTTTGCTACCCCACAAATCAGAACTGCAGCAACCGTTGCCGGTAATGTGCTGCGTGGTTCCCCAGCCGGTGACTGTAGCTGTGCTTTGATGGCGCTAGGCGCACGTGTCGTATTGCAAAGTGCTGAAGGTACCCGTGAAGTTCCAATCGAAGATTTCTGGACCGGTTACAACCAGAACGCACGTCGTGCTGATGAGATGGCCGTTGAGATCATCGTTGATGCTCCACAAGCTGCTACAGGCTCTGCCTTCCGCCGCATGACTCGTGTTAACGAAGACTTAGCCAAGCTTAACGGTTCGGTACGCCTGGATATGGACGGTAATATCTGCCGTTCCGCACGTATCGCAATGGGTTGTGTTGGCCCAACTACCCTACGTCTGCCTAAAACAGAGCAACTGCTACAAGGTGAAGAGATCACTGATGACCTGCTAGCACACGTTGCAGACATAGTGCCGACCGAGATCTCCCCAATCGATGACAAACGTTCCACTGCTGAATACCGCCTGATGGTATCCGGTGTCGTCATTAAACGTTTGATTGAGCAAGCTGCCGCGGCAGCCAGCACTGTAGCTAAGTAAGGGGATCACCGACATGAAAGAACGCGCTATTGAATTAACAGTGAACGGTATCACCCTGAACATCACCGTTCCTGTACATCAGACCCTGCTTGACACTCTGCGTGAACAGCTCGGTTTTACCGACACTAAATACGGCTGCGGTACAGGCGAATGTGGTGCCTGCTCCGTTATTATTGATGACAAAGAGAGCCTTTGCTCCTGCATGGCTCTGGCATCGACTTTAAACGGTCGCTCGATCACAACTGCAGCTGGCTTAGCTGAAAACGGTCTGAATGCCGTACAGCAAGCCTTTATCGATCAGACAGCTGTGCAATGTGGTTACTGCACCCCAGGCATGGTGGTTAAAAGCACTAGCCTGTTACGCCAAAACCCGAACCCAACTGAAGAAGAGATCCGCAAAGAGCTGGAAGGCAACATCTGCCGCTGTACTGGTTACGACAGCATTGTTAAAGCCGTTCAGCAAGCTGCACAGAGCTTTCCTGAATCTGATGCACAGTGGAACAACGCAGTTGAATTAAAAGCGGGGGCAAACTCATGAGCCAGTTTTCTGTTATCGGTAAAAACGTACCTAAAGTTGATGCTTACGAAAAAGTGACAGGCCAGCCGATCTATGCGGCAGACCTAAAGATGCAGGGCATGCTGTATGGCAAGATCGTCCGCTGTATGGATTATGCCCACGCCCGAGTAACCAATCTGGACTTCAGCGAAGCGCTAAAAGTACCGGGTGTTGTGAAGATTCTGGGACCGGAAGACGTGACTCAGAACACGTACAACACCGGAGCCTGCGACGAGATGGTGTCGGACAAGGTGGGACATCTTCTGGGCGATCTGAAAGACCAGACCATCTTCACCCGTCATGTTCGTCATCAGGGCGATGCTATCTGCGGCGTAATAGCTACCTCCGAGGAGATAGCCGAACGTGCCGCTGCAAAGGTGATTGTCGAGTACGAACCACTGCAAGTGTTCATGACACCGAGCGAAGCAGAAAAACCAGGGACTATGCAGCTGCATCCTGAAAAAGCTAACAACATGGCTTTCCAGTTACCTGACGCGATGTTCCCAGGTAACAGCTACGGCTGGGGTGATGCTGAAGAAGCAATGAAAGAAGCAGACCTGATCGTAGAAGATGACTTCTATGTTAACAAGCAGAAGCAGTGCCAGATGGAACCGCACGCTTACATTGCTCAGGTTGATGGCCGCGGTCGTCTGAACTGCTGGAGCAGTGGTCAGATGCCTAAGATCACTCACCAGAAAATTGCACGACTGTTTGATATGCCAATGTCGATGGTCAAAATTCATAGCACCACGATTGGTGGTGGTTTCGGTGCCCGTCTCGGGATTATCTCCGAGCCAGAAACCTGCGCTATGGCGTTAGCTGTTCCCGGTCGCCCAGTGAAAGTTCAGACTCTGCGTGAAGAGGACTGGATCATCTCTGAAAGTCGCCATGCAGGTGACTACTGGATGCGAATCGGCTTCAAAAAAGATGGTACCCCTGTCGCTTGTCAGGCCCGCTTTAAAGCCAATACCGGTGCTTACTTCACTCACGCTTCCGGCGTACCGTTCACAACCGGTGCCTGGTTAAGTGGTATGTATAAGTTTGGCGCGCTGGGTTATCAGGGTGAATCTTACTTCTCCAACCAGGCTCCTGCGGGTGCTTACCGTGGTTACGGTAACCCACAGACTAACTTTGTGCTGGAGCAGTTGATCGACCGCGCTCTGAAGCAATTGGATATCGACCCGGTACAGTGGCGTCTTGACTGGCACAAAGGTGTTGGTGATGACGGCTGGTGTTTCGGCGTTAAATACCCTTCCTGTCAGCTTACCGAATGCCTGAAGCAAGGTGCTGAAGCGATCGAATGGGATAAGAAAGTAGCTGCCAACAAAAATCAGACCGGTGTAAAACGACGTGGTGTAGGTGTTTCTGTAATGAACCACACCTCCGGTGCGATGCCGATGCTGCTGGAGCACACTGTAACCACTGTAATGCTCAATGAAGATGGCAGTGCTGTAGTTTCTACTGCGTGTTCCGATCTAGGCCAGGGTTCACATACTGTCCTGCATCAGATTGCAGCTGAAGCGTTAGGTCTGGAGATGCACGAAGTTACCCTGAAAACGGGTGACTCCGACGCTAACGGCTTCGATATCGGCTCCCATGCCAGCCGTACCACCTACGTTGGCGGCAACTCAATTCTTGAAGCCTGTGATGATGCAAAACGTCAGTTGATGGAACGTGCCAGCAAACATCTGGACACCTCCGTTGCAAATCTGGAGTTCGGTGGCAAAACGATCTTTGCCAAGAACAACCCAGAGAACAGCATCACCACCGCAGAGATCTGCCGTCTGGGCGTATACAACTATATGGACCCGGAAACCGGTGAACCAGAAGGTGCGCCTGGTCAGATCTTTGGCTTCTCCAGCCACTTTGCCAAGCATAACTCACCACCATTTGGTGCCTGCTTCGTAGAGCTTGAAATCGACACTGAAACCGGTGAGATCGATCTGCTTGAGTTGGTTCATACCCACGATATCGGTCGTACCCTGCACCCTGCCATGGCCGAAGGTCAGATGGTAGGCGGGGCTCAGCAAGGCATCGGTATGGCTCTTACAGAAGAGATCTACTACGACGATCATGGTCGTGCGCTGAACAGCAGTTTCACTGACTACAAGATGTATGGCTCATCTGACATGCCGAAGATGAAGGTGATTCTGGTAGAAGATCCAGATCCACACGGCCCTTATGGCGCGAAGAGTGTGGGTGAAGCAGGTCTGACTAGCCCTGTAGGTGCTATCGCAAATGCGGTGTACAACGCGCTGGGTATCCAGTTCAAAGAAGCACCTATTACGCCTGAGAAAGTGCTGAAAGCGATCAAGGACAACGGTCTTAACTTCGCATAAGTAACCCGAGCGGGGGTGGTCCCCCGCTCTATCTACTTATTCGTTTTGAGACTGTTATCAAAATTCTGAGGAGATCGCTATGAACCAGAATGCAGAAAAAATGTTGCCTTTCCAGCAACCGGATAGCGAACAGCCGTACCCGGTGATGGAAGCGATTATTACTGACGTAAAAGGCTCAGCACCCACCCGTGCCGGTGACTCAATGCAGTTACTCAGCAACGGCCGTTGGGTTGGCTCTGTTGGTGGCGGCAATCTGGAATGGAAGCTGATGCAAGCCGGCCAGATGGCATGGTGGAGGCTACAGGAAAGTGGAAAACTACCTCCTGCGCCGACCATGCAGATCGACCATGGCTTAGGTTGTCACTCAGACCAATGTTGCGGAGGCCGTGTTAAAGCTCATTTAGTACAGCTCCCCAAAAACCTGTCTGCACTGATGAATGATCATGCCCAACGTATCTATCAGTTTGATACCGAAGGTTATCTAAACCTTCAAGGTGGCTTCACGGTTGAGCAGCAGTCATTAGGTGACACTTCTAACTGGAAACCAAAACTGGTTAAAGGTAACGCTGAAAAGTTAATAGAAGCAGATGATAACTCCCTGATCCGTAAAGCTAAGAAGGCGCCACAGCTATGGATCTTTGGTGCTGGTCATATCGCACGCTGCCTGGCTCCACTGGCCAGCTCCCTGGATTACCGTGTTTCTGTGTTTGATGGTCGACCACAGTGGGCGGACCCTGAAGCATTTCCTGCTGATGTCAGGGTACGTACCAGCGCTTTACCAGAAGAGATCGATCAGGCTGACGACGATACAACCGTACTGATCATGACCCATAGCCATAAGCTTGATTACCAGCTACTGGCACTGATGAGCGAATGGGATCTGGGTTATCTGGGTGTGATCGGTAGCAAAACCAAAGCTGCTAGGTTTCGTCATCGCCTGGATGATGAAGGTATCGATGATAGCCACATCCATATGCCAATCGGTTTACCGGATATGGGTAAAGAGCCAATGGCTGTTGCAGTGAGCTGTATGGCAGAGCTACTGCAGCTACGCCAGCAAAACCTGTCTGGAGCCGCGGCATGAATACCGCAGTGATTCTTGCCGGGGGCCGTTCCAGCCGCAGCGGACGTATCCATAAAGGATTACGTTCTCTGAGTGCAAATGGCGATCGCTACAGCTGGCTTGAGTATCAGGTACAGCAACTGCGCAAAGCAGGATATCAGCGAATTGTTTTGGCTACTGGTTACCGTTCCCGCCGACTGCTTGCCAAATCATCCGGTGCGTTACAGAAACATAACCCAACACCAGCAAACGGCCCTTTTAGCACCCTACTCAGTGCCCTAAAAGGATTTAACACAGGCCACACTCTGTTATTACCGCTGGATAACCCGGTTCCAACACAGGGAACCCTACATCGCCTACGCAGTGCCTTAAAAGGCAATAAGGCGGCCAAACCCTGTTATGCAGGCAAAGGGGGGCACCCTCTCCTGCTCAGTAATTGTGTAGTCAAAAAGTTAAAGCGTGTTGATGTTCACGCGGAAGAAGCCCGCTTGGATAAACAGCTGAGATTACTCGACAACAGTACGATCGCCCGCGTGGCAGTCACTACATCGAATGTCCTTTGTAATCTTAATTCCGAGAAACAGTGGCACAGATACAAACATTATAATTTTTAAGTAGAGAAGTTGACGATGGCATCTATAACAACAAACAAGCTCATCGCACTCACGGTTAAACCCGGCCTCCTTATCTCTATGCTGGGAGTTGCATTAACCGGTTGCGAAGCCCCTCTTAACCTTGAAGGGGTTGAACAGGAAAAAGCTAAATCAGTACGTCGAACTGATCAGTTTCAGAATATTACTGCCAATAACGATGTGATTGTCGCTGTTGGTAATGACGGTCTGGTCCTAACCAGCCCCGTTGATAAAATTGAGTGGACCCGTCAGTCCCCCAACACCAGCTACAGTCTGATTGATGTAGCGGTTTGCCCGGATCAGAGCTTTGTTGCTCTGAGTATGGATAAACAAGTCTGGTTCAGTGGCGATAATGGCGTTAACTGGCGCCCATCACAGCTCCCAACTCCAGAAGATGTGCTTGATCTAACCTGCGCGCCGGATAACAGCATTTGGGTAGTCGGTAGTTTCTCTACCGTACTTAATTCCAAAGACCAGGGCCAATCCTGGAACGAAACCACCCTTAACGAAGATGCAATGCTTACTGGAATTCAGTTCCTTGATAGCAATACAGCAATTGTTACGGGTGAATTTGGCTTGGTAAGTCGCAGTGATGATGCCGGCCAGAGCTGGAACACGCCAGAATATATACCGAATGATTTCTACACCCAGGGTGCTCTGTTCACTTCTAAAGAGACTGGCTGGGTAGCAGGCCTTAGCGGCCAGATTCTTTATACCAATGATGCTGGTCTGAGTTGGACTAAACAAACTACACCAACCGAATCACCACTGTACGGTTTCTATCAGGCAGGTCCCAAGCTGTTCGCTTTCGGTGATCACGGCACCATCCTTGAATACACCGGTATGGACTGGAAGAAACTACCACCACAGGGCAAACCGGTTTACCTGCGTGGAGCGCAAAAGCTAAGTGATGGAAAACTGCTGCTAGCCGGTGGTTCTGGTTCGCTCTACACGCTGGAGATTGCTTCCAGTGAAAACTCACAAATCAGTCAAAAATAAGGGGCCTTAGCCATGGATAAGAAATCCGCAGAGGCCCATAAGGCCACGCACTTTTTACACCGTCTAGACGAAGCAGTCTTCGAGCACCCAAGAACAATACTGGGTTTAATTCTGCTGGTTACACTATTTTTTGCTTATCAGATTCCAAGCGTAAAGATGTACTCTGACTTCGCTGATCTGTTGCCGCAGGAACATACCTACATCGAACTGCACAATGAGATCAAAGAGTCCTTCGGCGGCGCGAACGTGATCATTGTTGGGGTTGAGGTGGAAGATGGCGATATCTTCACCAATGAAGCGCTGGATAAGATCCACCGCATCACCCTGGCGGTAGATAGCTTACCCGGTATCAACCACAACCTTGTTGCGAGTGTGACCCATCGTAATTCGCGTAAGGTATGGATGACGCCAGAAGGTAACGTTAACTCCGAGTCATACTACGACCCACAGGGTGGTGAGATCAACCCGGAGGAACTGGCCGCTCTACGTTCGGATATTGTGGCTAATCCCCGTGTTTACGGACCTCTTGTATCTCCGGATATGAAGATGGCGCTGGTTAAAGCGCAGCTGAATGAAGGTCAGTTGGATTACGTTAAAACCTTTAACGAGATTCAGCAAATGCGCAGCGATGAAGCTTCACCTGGCTTCAAGATCCATGTAACCGGTCAACCTATGTTGGTGGGCTGGGCGTATCAGTATCTGGATCAGATCATTGAGATCTTCCTGTTTACTGCATTGATTATGATCTCTCTGCTGATCTTCTACTTCCGTAAGGCATACGGGGTGCTGATTCCCTTGGCTGCAGTGATTATCTCCTCCATCTGGGGTATCGGCATTATCTCCCTGTTCGGCTACAACCTGGATCCACTGGGACTGGTAATTCCATTCCTGATATCAGCCCGAGCCATGTCTCACGGTATTCAGATTGTGGAGCGTTACTATCAAGAGTTGAATAAACACGCAGACCATCATGTCTCGGCACGCCTAACCTTTGAAAGCTTGTTCCGTCCGGGTAGCCTTGGGGTGGTATCGGACGCAATAGGCCTGTTGCTGATTGCGATCGGTTCTATTCCACTGAATACCAAACTGGCGCACTATGCTTCCCTATGGGCACTGTGCATCATCATTACTGTACTGCTGGCGGTACCACTGATCCTGGCAATTCTGCCAATGCCGAAAACTACGGAGATCAAACACAATATCTTCCGTAACATCGGTTACGGGTGCGCTCAAGTCATCAGTAGCGAACGTTCTGCGAAAAACGCGCTGATCATTGCAGCGGTGCTGCTGTGCGGTGGTTGGTACTTCTCTTCCAAAGTGGTAATTGGTGAGTCTGAGCCGGGTTCTCCAATTCTGTATCAGGATCATGATTACAACCTTTCCTCAAAAGCGGTAAACGATAGTTTCCCCGGATCTGAAGAACTGTATATCGTTGCGGAAACCAATGAGAAAGGTGGTATCAAACGTCCAGAGGTACTTCTGGCACTGAGTGAGCTGCAGAAACACATGTTGATGGATCCGGAAGTCGGTGGTTCCAAAGGCATTTCGGATCTGGTGAAGCAGGTAAACCGCCTGTTGCACAACGACGATCCACGCTGGACTCAGATCCCTAATGATCAGATGTATGTTGGTGGCTTGATGTTCACTTACATGATGTCCAGTCCGATTCCTGGTGCATTAAACGAATTCGTTGATACCGACGAGCGTATCGCTAACTTGGTGTTCTATTACAAGGATCACCAAGGCGAGACTATCCGCCGTGCGATTCATACGGCTAAACAGTGGATTGAAGCTAACGACGGCAAAGTGGAAGGCCTCAAGATCCGCCTAGCCGGTGGCACCATCGGTGTAACGGCTGCGATGAACGAAGCGGCTTACGAGACCAATCTTTGGGTTCTTCCGCTGGTATTTATCCTGATCTTCCTCATGGTGATGTTCTTCTACCAGTCCCTGGCTGCCGGCACCATGATGTTTATGGCGATGCTGTTTGCCACAACGCTGACCTACGCCTACATGGGTGTGACCCACATGGGGATCAACATCAATACCGTACCAATTATCGCAGTGGGTGTGGGTGTCGGCATCGACTACTCAATTTACATGATGGATCGTATCCGCGCCGAGATGGTGGCCCTGCAGGATCTAAATGCAGCAGTGCGTAAAGCGATCAGCACAACAGGTCTGGCGATCAGTTTCACCGCTATCACGCTTATTGCAGGCATTGTGATGTGGGTGATCCTATCCGATCTGCGTTTCCAATCCGATGCAGCGCTGCTGCTGACTGTCATGGTCATCCTCAACGGAGCCGCGGCTATGTTGCTGGTACCAAGCTGGGTACTGGTGTTCAAACCAAAATTTATTTGTGATGCCTACGAGGATGAAGACGGTGTGATCCATGCGTAAAGCATGGGTCAGGCTCGAAACAGCCTAATGGGATGCTTGCTGTAACCATAAAAACAAAAGCCTGAAGGGGTTAAGAGATGACAAAAAAAATAACAACCCTCAACAAAGTCGCTGTGGCGGTGGCTATGGGCATAGCCTCAAGCTATGGCCCGGCCGTTTTAGCGGGGGAAACTGAGTGGTCTGGTTTTGTTGAGAATGCTACTTACCATCGTGAATCTAAAGGGATATCCAAGTCACGAAATACGGCTCAGCTTGAATTCAGCCGTAACCTGATCTCTTCTGATAGCGGTTGGGATAATGTATCTGTTCACGGTACATTACGTGCTACCTACGATGCCGTGTATGACATCAATGATGACGAGTTTGGTGCAGGTGCGGGTGCCCAAGCTGGTCAGGATATCTTTTTGGAAACAACATTGAATGGTGTAGGCACACCGGTTGCACACGGTTCAGGTCTGAATGCAGCAACCGTTGATGGTGCATATGGTTTATTAAATGCTGACCCAGCCAACATCGGGACAGCAGGTGGATTCCCGTTTGTCTCTGCTTTTACCAACGGCTACCCAAATAACCCTTCAACCGGTATGAAGGTACTGGGTGAGGACACGCACAAGATTAATGGTGGTGTCGCATTTGGCGTACCTGTACGTCCGTGTGATGTCGATAGCCGAGGTTGTATTAAAGATTACATCGATGCAGATGAAAATGACCTGAAGTACCCAGAGTTCAACGATCGCTGGGATTTCCTGCGTGAGTTCTACATTGATGCAACGCGTACCCTGGATGATGGTGATCAGCTGAATGTGCGTTTAGGTCGTCAACAGGTGGTATGGGGTCGTACCGACCTATTCCGCGTACTGGATGTACTTAACCCAGTGGATTACTCCCGTCACAACATCTATGACGAGCTTGAAGATACCCGTATTCCAATGTGGATGCTGCAGATGGAGCGTCGTATGGGGCCAACAGGTGGCTTTGATGACCTGAACGCTTCTGTTGTATGGAACTTCGATAAGTTCCGCCCACATAACCTGGGTAGTTGTTCCGGTGCATACAACCCACTGGACGCTGCATGTTTCTTCCGTGGTATGAAGAACCTATGGGACAACGGTGGTACGGTTGCGAACTTTGCACCAATCAATGCCGCTGGTCTACCTGCAGGCCTAGCGCCAATTCTAGCTCCGCAGCTAAATGCAGTGGGTGCTCTGCCTGATGAAGCACTGGCTGCTGCATCGGACCCAACCATTGCTGGTTGGGCAGCGACTAACTTTGGTCCAAATCAGATCGGTATCCGTGATGTTCACCTGCCAAGCTGGAGCCTGTCTAACACCCAATTGGGTGCGAAACTGGAAGGTGTATACGGTGACTTGAACTTCTCCGTAAATGCGCTGACTTACCGCTCTCAGTTCCCATCACTGCGTGGTGGTAAAACGGTTGATAACAGTGAAAACCCATTTGTTAAGGGTGACGTTGGTCCAACTCCGCACCTGATCGCATTTGATATTTACTTCCCACGTGTAAACCTGATTGGTGGTTCTTTGGACTACTACTCTGAATCGCTGGATACCGTATTCCGCTTCGAGGGTGCGTACAGCCAGGGTGAAGAGTTTGCAGATTCCATGAGTGAAGATCTTTTCTCAGATTCTGATGTGCTTCGCTACGTTATCGGTGTCGATAAAACAGTCATGATCCCAGCACTGAACCGAAGCCGTGGCTTCCTGTTCTCTGGTCAGCTGTTTGGTGAACACTTGCTTGACCACCGTTCTGAGCAAGCCACTTACGGCGAGCGTGGTTTTGCACAGTGGAAATCCAACAATATCGCAACCCTGTTGATCAAAGGTTGGTGGATGAACGACCGCCTGAGCCCACAGATCATTATGGCGCATGACTTCCGTGCTCAATCTTCTGTTGCTGCGCCAATGGTTGAATGGTTGATCAACGATAACTGGAAGCTGACAGCCAGTGCCAACATCAAATTCGGTGATGGCGCAGACAAGACTGCTGATGACTGCCGCTCCTGTAACCCGTATGGCCCATTCACTGCTTATCCAGCAGCTGAACATGGTGCAGGGGTAACTTCAGGATCTGCTGGTTTGGCAAGCCTTGAACCAACAGGTCGTTTCCGTAGCGGCATCTTGGGTATGGCTAACGAAGAAGATGAATATCAGATCACAGTTCAATATCGATTCTAAGAATAAAAAGGAAAGGATAGAAAACATGAAAAAGACTGTATTTAGTTTAATGACTGCCAGCCTCCTCGCTGCACCGGTATACGCAGCTACCCTGGAGGATGTAGAGAACTCGTTTTATCCATACAAAAACGGTTCTAAAGAGTTCACGAACCTGAAACCTGGCATGACCATTAACCAAAGCAATGTTGAATCAGTGAAAGATGCTTTGGACCCAGCGATGTATCGCTTTATCAAGAATGGTGATTACGAGATCCGCGTGGGCGCAACGACCTCTTTCGATCTTCACGAAAGCTACGTCAACGCAACTAAAACTAACCTGAACACTACCACTCTGGGTGAAAAGAACGGTGAAATTCAGGGCTTTATCGCTGGCCGTCCGTTCCCTGAAGAACCGTCTCTCGATGACCCACGTGCGGGTGAGAAAATGGCCTTCAACTTCAAGTACGGCTACAACTGGGGAGATACCGGAGCGGTATACCCGTTCTACTGGAAATTCCGTGATATGGCTTCCGGCAAACAGGAACGTATGTTGAAGTTCAACTTCCACTTCCTGAACTATAAGCACCGTGTAAAACAGGAACCGATGCCTGATATCACGCCAAACCCATCCAACCTGTTCCGTGGTATCTACGTACAGGTTCTGGAGCCGTTTGATGTGAAAAACACACAGCTGCTGATCCACCGTTACGAAGATGACCTGAAGCGTGACAACGCTTACCTGTATCTAGGTTTCCAGCGCCGTGTACGTCGTCTATCCAGTGGTCAGACCACCGACGCGTTCCTGGGTTCCGATCTGATGATCGAGGATTTCGAGGGTTATAACGGCCGTATCAGTGATATGAATTGGACCTACAAAGGCACCCGTTACATGCTGATGCCTTACTACAACCACAACGACGAGCCGCTTGATCCGGAAACACACAAGGATGACGAGGGTTACCAGGTTGTCAGCTTTACCGGTCAGGGTCAGTGCTTCCCGAACGTAAGCTGGCAGGTACGTAAAGTGTATGAGGTTGAATCATCTCCGGTTGATCCTAACCACCCACTGTCTAAGCGTGTCCACTTTATGGATGCACAGACCTTTGCTATCCCGCGTACCAACGCTTACGACCGTAAAGGGGATCTGTGGAAAATATTCACTATCGGTCAGTCACACCCAGACCATCATCTACCAGCCAACAAAGGCTCAGGTGTATCAATTGATGATGCGTTCTCAATGGTGGACCTGCAGGCAAACCACTGTACTACCGGTCAGTTCAAAGGCCAGCTTGATCCTAAGCTAAGCCCAGAGAACAAATTCTCTGTACAGAACCTGCGCGCATCCGGTCGTTAAGCTCTAAACCGGAAATATAGTAACAATCAACATCGCTCTTGCCCGGTGAAAGCCGGGCCTTTTTTTGGAATTTGTCCACAACTGTTTTAAACCACCTGCCCTGCAGCAAATCCGGAAGCCCAAATCCACTTGAAGGATTCTTGGCTGATACAGTTTCTGCTTCTCACCAATTATTTAATAAGCCTCTTCTGACCGAACGTTCTTTCATTTACTACTTTCTTTAAGAAATATTCCGTATTAAGATCAAACGATTACTTAAACCCCTGCGTATAGAAAGGACTCTCGAGGCATCAGGATAGATGCGGCAGTGTAAACACCTCCCATCTTCCTGCTATAAGCCCTAAAGCTTTTCTACCCAAAGCAATAAGGATATTTTATGGCTGCTTCACACTATTACGATCTGGTTCAGAAGTTTTATATCGCCTATTTTGGTCGCCCCGCTGACCCGAAAGGTCTGGAAGCCTGGGCAGGAGCAATTGATGATGGCTGGCGCACTATAGAGCAAATGGTCGAAGCCTTTGGCACCTCTGCAGAATCAAATAAACTCTATGCAGCCACCAGCGATGAGCAGATGATTACAACTCTGTATCAACAGCTTTTTAACCGCGATCCTGAATCACAAGAGATAATTGACGCCTGGGTTTTTCAACTGAATAACAACCCAGATGTTTCTCACTCCAGCATTGCTATGGAACTGCTTAAAGGCGCACAGGGCTCCGATGCCCAAGTCATACAAAACCGCTTGGACGCAGCTAAAGCCTTCACCGAAGCATTTGATGAGATAGATGATAGTGTCGAATATAACGGCTCTGAAGTGCGCAGTTGGTTAGCAACCGTAGGTAATGATGCTGTTAGTAAAGCCAATGCCTTGACCACATTGCCCTACTTACTGAACCGCTTGGAAACATCCTCTGATAGCTTGGGAATCGTAGATTATAACCAAGAGTTAGGGCAGCTAATAAGTCAGGATTCAGCAGTTAAAGGTTTCCTTAGCATCAATGATGTCATTGTCTCGGAAGAGGACGGTCAGGCACTGCTTACGGTTAGCCGCCAGGGTGATAGCACTGAGAGCCTGAATCTGAATTTTTCTACAGAAGACGCCAGCGCCATTGCTGGTCAGGACTTTATTACCACTTCAGGAACACTCAGTTTTGCCTCCGGTGTAACCGAACAACAGATCTCTATCCCGATTATCAACGGTTCAGGCGATCCGTTAAAAAGTTTTTATGTCCGACTTAATGAAACTGAGGGCTGGTTACTGCTGGATGGTTTAGCCGTTATCACCATCTCAGACCCTGAATCAGGCTTAAACATCTCGCAGTTGAACGGTAGTAACGGCCATGCTTATGACCTGCCAGTTGGTATTACTTCTAAATTAATCTCTCCTGCGGGTGATATTAATGGAGATGGAGCTGACGATTTCCTCGCTACAGGGTATTACTGGGATTCATCTATACAGGTTGTTTATGGTGAAACTACCCCAAAGCTAGATGTTACTAATCTGATCACAACTGCTGATCACTCTGAACTTCTCTACTTGCAAGATTCATCTGACCCCACGGCCCATAGTGGAACCGTTACATTGGATAGTGCTGGCGACCTAAACAGCGATGGTTATGATGATTTTCTTGTAAATACGAACGGAACTGAAGGTTACCAAACCTACCTTGTCTATGGTTCGGCTGATAATTTTGGCCCGGGATTTTATCTCGATAAAATGAGTGCATCACAAGGATCTCTGATTGTCTCGAAATCCCTTGAAAGCGAAGCAGAATTACATCCAAATGCCGTTGGCGATCTCAATGGTGATGGATACGATGATCTAATTGTGGGCACTAGAGAATCAGCAAATATCCCTAATTCTGCCTATGTCATTTTTGGTCAGGAGCAACCTCTAGGAGAAGAGATAAACTTAGCAGAATTGGATAGCCCCATAAGCAGCCGAATTATCAGTTCAAATTCCTCTCTTTTTTTTGATGGTGGTGCCCGGACGTTAGGAGATATCAATGGCGATGGCTATGATGAAGTGGTGCTACACAGCCCCTTTGACAGTGAGCACGGCACTTCATATGTAGTATTTGGGCATGCAGACAGCTGGAGTGAAGAATTTGATCTGGCCAATCTTGATGGCATCAACGGTTTCACCTTAACAGCATCAAATGTAGACATAAATCAGATGCACTACCCCTATGGAGTCGGCGATGTAAACGGCGATGGGTTTGATGATCTGCTCGCCTATCTCTATGCGGTAGATATCGGGACAGGGCCTTCTGTTAACAGGGCCTATCTGATCTATGGTCAGGCTGATGGCTGGAATCTCAACCTCGATACTTCTGACCTATCGATGGTCTCCCACACTATAATCAATGAACCGAATGGTAATTCCGTTACTGGCAGTAACATTTCTGCCTCTGGGGACGTTAACGGTGATGGTTATGCCGACTTTATGCTGGACCATTACCTCATTTACGGTAGATCAGACTTTGCCTCGCACTCCACCCTGAGTCTAGATGCCGAAGCTGAGGCTGGTATGGTATTAATCCAGGCCGAAGATACAGGAATCGCTGGCTCGGCAGATTTTAATGGGGATGGTTTTAGTGACCTATTGTTCGTCAATTATGAGTCTGATAATCCAGATGCTTATGTAATTCACGGCAGCCCTAACTTGGATTACACCCCTGTCATAAATATCTCCGACATGTCTGTTAATGAAAATGCAGGAGAAGTTTCGTTGACCTTAAGCCGCGTGGGCTCCTCCGATTCAGTTACCACAGTGCAGTACCATAGCCGGGACATCAGTGCTGCTTCCGGATTTGATTACGGCAGTGTTGATAGCAGTATTACTTTTGAAATTGGTGAAAGCGTCAAAAACATTGTTATACCGATCTATAACGATGACCTCTATGAAAGCCTTGAAACCTTCTCCGTGGAGCTGACTGCAGTAGAAAACGGAGTTATTGGCCGTGCGGAAGCCACTGTTTCGATCAAAAACGATAACGGTAGCTATATCTCTGTTGCTGATCTCACCGCTGTAAGCAACGAAGGCTATGCTTCAGTTGTTATTGAACGAACAGGAAATACGGATATTCAGAGCAGTATCGAATATTTTACTTCCGATGGGACAGCAGTTGGGTTCTATGGAGCTTATTCTCCGCAATCAGGCACCGCTGAATTCTTAGCTGGTCAATCCAATGTTGAAATTCAGATACCTGTATTCGAAGACTATGGTGCGGATGTCAGTCTGTCTTTCTTTTTCAACCTAGAAAATGAAGCCAATGCATTGATTATGGATAACCAAGCCGAAATTACGATTATTGGAGATAATAGTTCAGACCAAGATGATCTGGTGTAACGCCATCCCTTAATTAGGATTGAACGAATAGGTAATGGGGAATTAACCTAACTCCCCATTACCTGAATTCTTACCTAACGCAATATAGCTATGGCTAGATACAGAATGGGTTAAGCCACCTGCCCTGCGGCAAATCCAGAAGCCCAGGCCCACTGGAAGTTATGCCCACCCAAATGCCCAGTTACATCTAAACATTCGCCGATAAAATACAGGCCCGGTGCTTTCTTGGCTTCCATGGTTTTCTGATTAATCTCATTGGTATCGATGCCACCAATAGTTACCTCTGCAGTACGATAACCTTCGGTGCCAGAAGGCTTAACTTTCCACTCTCTGAACGCCACATTGATTGCATCCAGATCTTTATTGGACTGGTTACCCATAATTCCACTGAAACCAAATAGCTGGCAGAGAATTTGTGACATACGTTTGCTCATCTGCTGCGCCATCACAGTAGTCAGTTCCGCCTTTGGACGCGCTTCCCGCTGTTCTTTCAACCATGCCAGCAGATCAAATTCGGGGAATAGATCAATCTCAACCTCCCCTCCTGGTTGCCAGTAGGATGAGATCTGTAGTATTGCCGGGCCACTTAAACCACGATGAGTAAAGAGCATATTCTCTACAAAGCTAGTTTTACCAATGCTTGCTTTAATCCGGTGAGACACACCCGAGAGTTCTTTAAGAATCTCTTTCTCTTTCGGCTGTAGAGTAAACGGCACCAGTGCTGCAGCCTTTGGCAGAATATTAAGGTCAAACTGCTCAGCAATATCGTAAGCGAAACTGGTTGCTCCGGCATTAGGAATCGATAAACCACCGGTAGCAATAACTACTGATTCAGCTTGTATAGACCCCGTTGAAGTTTTTAAAAGGTAACCCGATTCCTGAGGTTCTATAGCTTCGACTGAAACCTCAGTGCGAATTTCATTCCCGGCCCACTCACACTCGGTCATCAACACCCTGAGGATCTCTTTACTGCTCTCGTTACAGAACAGCTGGCCAAGTGTCTTCTCGTGATATTCAACACCGTGACGATCTATCAGATCGATAAAATCCTGAGCCTTGTAGCGACTCAATGCTGACTTACAGAAGTGGGGATTAGCTGAAAGAAAGTTAGCTGGGGAGTTATGAATATTGGTGAAGTTACAACGACCACCGCCAGCCATCAGGACCTTACGACCGACTTTATTGGTATGTTCCAGTACCAAAACAGAGCGGCCACGGTAACCTGCAGTTGCAGCACACATAAGTCCTGAGGCTCCCGCCCCGATGATCACAACATCGTACTGCAACGTTCTAGCTCCGCTTGATTTGAAAGCGCGCTATTCTAGCATATCAATACTCGATCTATAGAGACCGAACATAACTACAGTTAATACTGAGTCACTTTAATAAGATAATATTTTTACAGCTTGTAGGGTTGTTTCGCTGGAACAAAAGATCCCTATCCCCTTTCTAAACGTAGAGAGATGTTTAACATCTATATATGCCACCTAGCTATGGAGCTACAATGATCAACCCATCTGAAACAAAGACAGAACCCGCTATCGATACACTCGATGATCTGGCAGCTCTGGCAGACTACTCACTTTTAGAAAACCTCAAGGCTGATCCCAATGCGACTGAAGATGGTGTCGACCATTTTCCTAGAGAGGTCTTTTCTGGGCATTACGTACCGGTCAATCCCACGCCGATCAGTGATCCGGAATATGTCACACACAGCTACGGCTTTTTTAGCGAGTTAGGTTTCACAGATAATTTGGCTCTATCTGACGCTTTTATAAAGATGTTCTCTGGCAACCTATCACAGGTACCAGAGCCTTTAAGGCAACAGGGATGGGCTTGCGGTTATGCCCTCTCTATATACGGCAACGAGTACTACCAGCAGTGCCCGTTTGGCACTGGCAATGGTTATGGAGATGGTCGCGCAGTTTCGATTTTAGAGGCGGTCATCAATGGCAAACGCTGGGAGATGCAGCTGAAAGGTGGTGGCCAAACCCCTTACTGTCGTGGCGCTGATGGTCGAGCAGTTTTACGGTCCAGCGTCCGTGAGTTCCTGGCTCAAGAGCATATGCACGCGCTAGGCGTATCTACCTCAAGATCATTAAGCCTTTATGTTTCTCAATCAGAAACCGTTATGCGCCCTTGGTATTCAGAAGGGTCACGCACACTAGATCCCGACATTATGGTAAGTAACCCTGTAGCTATCACAACACGTGTAGCGCCCTCGTTTATCCGTGTCGGTCAGTTGGAACTCTTTGGTCGTCGTGCACGAAAGCAAGAACACCCGAATGCACTCGAAGAACTGGAAATGCTGGTTCTTCATTTAATCGATCGCGAATATAGCGATGTCATCAATAATGATCTAACACTACCAGAAAAAGTGCTAGAGCTAGCGCAAGCTTTCCGTGATCGCCTTACATCGCTGGTAGCCAATTGGATTCGTGTCGGTTACTGCCAAGGTAACTTTAACAGTGATAACTGCGCTGCAGGGGGTTACACCCTCGATTATGGTCCCTATGGTTTTATGGATGAGTTCAACCCTCAATTCCAACCCTGGACCGGTGGTGGGCATCATTTCTCTTTCCTAAACCAGCCATCGGCCGCCGAACAAAACTACCATATGTTTTGTGTAGCTTTGGCTCCCCTATTCCAAACAGCTCCTGAAGGAATAGAACAGCTAAGTGAAATCAGAAACGGTTTTGCTCAAGAGATGACGAGCAAAATGGAAAGCATGTGGACTGCGAAACTGGGACTTGATGAGTTTGATCCGGAGTTACTCAAAGATCTATTAGCTTTGATGACACAAACGAAAACAGATTACACCTACTTCTTCCGTGAGCTATCCAATCTGCCAGATAGTGTAAAACCTCTTACAACTAGCTTTTATCAGGCTCCAGGCAGCGAATTAAGTATCCGTTGGGAAGATTGGTTCGCACAATGGAGTGCTGCTGTTGCTCAGGCGAATAAAACACTTTGCCGTTCAAGAGAAGAGTGTATGCAGCAGATGAAGCAGGTAAATCCCAAATACACTCTGCGAGAATGGTTTGTACAACCTGCATACCAACAAGCGGCTGATGGTGACTATGAATTAATTAGAGAGCTTCAGGAAGTGATGACTCAGCCTTATGCTGAACAATCCCAAGCAGTTGAAGATAAATACTACGGATTAAGACCAGCAGAACTGAATAATCTGGGTGGTCTATCCCATTACAGTTGTTCGTCTTAACCAAGTAGCTAAATCAAATAGCCTCACTTGACCATCAATAATTCAGGTCTCCTGTAACATGCAAACATGCAGTAGACCTGTTTTACGATGATGTGTTTTATTCCGCTTCGACCAACTCCTGACGCCAAGCACAATTTCCGCCTGACTTCTTATCAAGCATGTCTAAAAATGCTTCATGTTCTGAAAGTTCCTCATCCGACAAAGTCACCAATGGTAGACCTTGCATGGCATCTGTATGCCTTTTGATTCTACCCGCTGCTTCACCACCCTCCAGATCATCGTCCGATAATATCAATGACGTTTGACCACCGGTCATCAACAGGTAAACATCGGCCAGAATCTCGGCATCAAGCAAGGCCCCGTGCAACTCACGATGTGAGTTATCAATACCTAAACGACGGCATAAAGCATCGAGGTTGTTCTTCTGGCCTGGGAATTTATCTTTAGCAATTTTTAGGGAATCGGTGACTTTACAGAGCTCTTCTGTACTCTTCCAGCCGTCACCCAACATACCAAATTCATGATCCATGAACCCGACGTCGAAAGGTGCGTTGTGTGCAATCATCTCAGAACCATCGAGAAACTCGGCAAACTCCTGAGCAATTTCAGCAAATTTGGGGCAATCTTTAACCTGCTCATCAGTGATGCCGTGTACTGCAATTGCTTCAGGGTCAATCGGCATCTCGGGGTTGATGTAGACATGAAAAGTGTTGCCGGTAAGCTTACGGTTGACCACTTCAACACAGCCAATTTCAATAATCCGGTGGCCTTGGAAATGCGGACCGCTTTCCTGGTTCATACCTGTGGTTTCAGTATCCAGAATCACCAGACGATTCGACATAAATTGAGCCTCTTAATCACTAACTACGGTGGCGCGAGTATAACAGAGTATTTTTCTGTAAACAGGTCGTAGCTAGGGAGTCATCAGCTTTACAACGACTTAGCAGTACCCTGAGATTGTTTTGCTACCCAACATCATACTGCAACGCTCTAACTCCGCTTGATTAGAAAGCGCTCTATTTATATCGATACTCAATCCATCGAGAGTCAATAATCAGTTTTTATGACTGCCATCGCATAGTGGTTGATTAGCTGTCTGCTTACACATACAAAGCCAGACTTCGCTATCTTCTTCGGCGGTAAAAACTATCGGATCTAAACCCGTACCCTGATGTGAACCATCACAATAGGGCTGATTTTCTGAGCGACCGCAGGCGCACCAAGCATAAGTTTGCCCTGCTACTAGCTGTACTTTTACAGGTGCGTCACCCGCGCGATGAACAGGAGAATGTGACATGGTTTACTCTCCTAACTTGCCCCTAAAATAGGATGTTTACCTTTCAGTAAACGTAGAAGAGCAATCTAAATTGTTCAAATTTTGAACGCACTTATTAGAGTAGAGATAAAAAAACCGCTTCCAATGAAACGGTTTTAATCGGTGAATTATGCCACATACCAAGCGTGAAAAAGCATGGCTAAAGGGAATGACTAATTGGAATGTCTCAGGGGATTAGTCCTGTTCTTTCTGCTTCTCTTTATTCAGTTTTTTGATCTTGTCAGCTAAGCGGGTTTTGCGCTCCGTGGTTTTATCATCAGACGCATTATTTTTCTCAGCCTGTCGCTCTTTCTCATAAACAGAAGTATGTTTTTTCTTCTTTTCCTGAGCTTTGCGACGGCGGCTTTCGTAGCTATTCGGATCAGCCAGCCGCTCATTACGACTAGGTCCCTCATTATCAATAAACCCTTTAGCTTTACGGCTCTTTCTCAAACGTGTCATAACTGTACCTTAATTCTCTTGCTCAGCAGCAGTGGCAGCCGCTTCAGCTTCTTCCTGCAGACGTTTCTCTTCTGCAAGACGTCTTTTTTCTTCCCACTCTGTTACGGTCTCAAAACTCAGTTTGCCGAGTTTTCCAGAACGGATTTCGTTTAACAGCAGTGTAGATGCTTTGTTCCTATCAACGATTCCACCAGGACGCAGACAACCACGGCGTCGACCAATTTCATCCAAGACTTCTTCAGCTACTTCTGGCATCTCTTTGATTTTGAAACGCTCAATTAATCGCTCTGGATAATCTGTTTTCATAAAACCCGCAGCAAAGATCGCGACATCTTCGTGTTCGATAGCCGTATCTTTAATCGCCCCGCTGGCTGCCAGACGATAACCCGAATCTGGGTCTTCAATTTTTGGCCAGAGGATACCAGGGGTATCAGACAGCGCCATACCGTTCTTAGTGGTAAAACGGGTCTGGCTTTTCGTCACTGCGGGTTCATTACCTACTTTGGCGATCTTCCTGCCTAACAGGGCATTAATCAGGGTGGATTTACCCACATTGGGAATGCCCATAATCATTGCTCGCACAGGGCGCCCCGCTTCTGAACGGGATGGTGCCATCTGCTTGCAGATCTCAGCAATACGATTGATCAGTTTTTTCTGGGAGTGATCCAGAGAGATAGCACGGGTCTCTGGTAGATTATTGAAATAATCCAGCCATTCTTTGGTTTTAGCATCATCCGCCAGATCACTTTTATTAAGTAGCTTTAGCGCGGGCTTTCCTTTACGTAAGGAATCAACCAATGGGTTTTCGCTGGACTGGGGCAATCGAGCATCAAGTACCTCGATTATTACGTCCACCTCATCCATCACTTTTGCTATCTCTTTCCGGGCTTTATGCATGTGGCCCGGAAACCAATTTATACTCATTGATCAATCCCGCAGTGAAAAACTGCACTATTATACTGTATGCGCCACCCTCTTATCGAACAGGATTGATATAACTTCGGCTTTATTCAAAAAAATTAATATTGGGCTGTTCCAACAAACTGTAGGTGGTAGACTAAACCCAAATTTACACAGCATGGGATCTAACACAGATAATGGACCATTCTGATAGCTCGCAAGTGTTAATGGCACGCCAACCTATTTTTGATCGCAACCAAAAGGTTGTCGCCTATGAGCTGCTGTACAGAACCGAAGATGCCCAGGAGCATGCCCTTTTTTCCGGCACAGAAGCAACCAGCGAAGTTCTCCTTAATGCCTTCACTAGTATCTCTGATTCCGGGGAACAAAAGCGTGTCCCAGCTTTCGTTAATCTGACACGTGACATTCTGGTAGAGCAGAAACTTCCCGAGTTTTCTAAAAAACATATAGTTCTCGAAATTCTTGAAGATGTAGAACCCGATGAAGAAGTCGTTGCTGCAGTACGAAAACTTCACTCAGAGGGCTATCGCATTGCGATGGATGACTTCATCTATGATCCAAAATTTGATGAACTGCTCGATATCTGCCAGATCGTTAAAGTGGATGTTTTTGAACTCACACCCGAGCAAGTGGCAGAACAAGTTAAACATCTCCGCAAGCACAAAGTTACCCTCCTGGCAGAGAAGATTGAAACCCACGAGCAGTTGGAAGACTGTATCGAACTGGGCTTCAAACTCTTTCAGGGCCATTTCCTGAGTAAACCAAAGCTTGTCAAAGGTAAAAAGATCCGTGGTAGTCAGGTTGCACTGATGCAACTTATCCAGGAACTTCAAAATCCAAAAGCAACTCCGGAAAAGCTTGAAGAGCTCATCATTCGTGATCCCGCTCTAACCTATAAGCTTTTACGAATTGTTAACTCGGCTGGCTATGCCCTGGTTCGACAGGTTGAATCTGTCGCTCAAGCTATCGTTCTTCTAGGCCTGGAACAGGTTAAAAAGTGGGCAACCCTGATATCAATGTCCTCTTCCCAGGACAAACCAGAAGAGCTTTCCCGTGGATTGCTGGTTCGTGGCCGTATGTGTGAAGAGATCGCACTGGAACAGAAGAAAGACAATTACGGCAGTTACTTTATGGCAGGAATGATGTCTGGCCTCCATGCGTTGCTGGATATTGAGCGTGAAGAGATGCTCGAGCAGGTTCCTCTGGGTGACGATATTAAAAATGCTGTCACCCTTGGCCAAGGTGAGATCGGTCAGGTTCTGCGAAATGTTGTAAATTACGAGAACGGCGACTGGGACCTACTGCCTCTTGATCTGGATGGAACACTTTACGACAAGGCCTACAGAGCCAGTCTGGATTGGACCGAGGAAGCGATGCAGGCAATGTACGACTAACAATGTACGATTAACAAAGCCCCACCACTATTCACCTATGAAGGGCAGCATTGGCTGCCCTTTTTTGTTACACCAAATGCCCGGTTACACCATTGTCAGATGCGTTTTACCCGTTTTACCCTTAAAATAGCAGCACCGAGCATCACTAAGCTGACGCTAAGATCAGCTAACTAAAACGCAAGTACGACAGTTTATGCCTTTACCAACACCGAGTAGCCGCTCCCTGCAACACACCCGAAGGGTTATCTGCGAGGGATATAAACGTGACGACGGTTTGTGGGATATCGAAGCCCACCTGATCGACACAAAGACTTTTCCGATGGATTATAAAGATCGGACCAATGGTGTGATACCCGCCGGGGAACCCCTGCACGGTATGTCGATCCGAATCACAGTGGATATGGAGTTGAACATTCTGGATGCAGTTGCATCCATGGATTACACCCCTTTTAACTGCTGTAAGGCCATCTCAGATGCCTATGCCCAGTTGATCGGGCTCCAGATTGCTAGTGGTTTCACCCGCAAAACCAAAGAGCTGTTTTCAGGTATTAATGGCTGTACTCATCTTCTTGAGTTACTTGGTCCGCTGGCAACCACTGCATTTCAGGCCACGCATCAAGAGCGCGAGATTCTGGAAAACTTTTGGCAGGATGGCGATAAAGCACCACCTATGCTGAACACCTGCCATACCATGGACAGTGAAGGTCCAATCGTAAAAGAGTACTGGCCTCATCTTCATGATCAAAATTTGATTCCAGTACAACCGATTGAGTCTACCCCTGCTAAGCAAGATCAGGCGTAAATAAGCTAAAGGAAATCTATCTATGCTGATCCATCCAAATAAGTCCTGCCTCCTGATTGTTGATATTCAGGATAAGCTGGTTCCGGCAGTCGATGAACACGAAACATTAGTAAAGAACACCCGTTGGCTTACAGAGATCGCCCTCAAATTGGACGTACCTGTTCTAACCAGTGAGCAATACCCACAAGGACTAGGTCACACTATCCCGGAAATTGCTGAAGTAGCACCTGCAGATGGCGTTATGGAAAAGGTTCACTTCTCCTGCATGTCAGAACCCGCCTGCAATGAGAAGATCAACTCCCTGCGCCCAAATCAGGTAGTGGTTGTCGGTATGGAAGCCCATGTCTGTGTTCTACAAACAGCTATACAGCTGAAGCAGCAGGCACGTGAGGTTTACGTCGTCGCTGATTGTGTCTCTTCTCGTGACCCTGCGGATAAAGCACTGGCTCTAGAACGTATGCGCCAATGTGGAATCTATGTGGTCAGCAAAGAGATGGTTGCGTTTGAATGGATGCAAAAATCCGGCACAGAAGTATTTAAAGATATCAGCAAGAATTATCTGCGCTGATAGCAATATCCGGGGGTCAACTACCCCCGGTATATCCCCTACTTGGCTTTAAGCTCTTCTACTGGTCCACCCTTCTCTTTCCAAGCACCAAAACCACCATCAAAATGGCAGATATTCTCCATTCCCATATCCTGCAGTGTTTTTGTACCCAAAGCAGAACGCCAACCTTTAGCGCAATGGAGAATCAGCTTTTTGCCTGAAGAAAACTGGCTGTGGTGGTACGGGCTTTCTGGATCGGCCCAGAATTCCAGCATCCCTCTGGGAGCATGAAACGAACCGGGGATACGCCCCTCCCTTTCCAGTTCGCGAATATCCCGGATATCAATGATCAGTACACTATCATCACCATGGAGCTTGATCGCCTGCTCTGCAGTCAGGGTTTCTATCTCACTGTAGGCCTGCTCCACCAGCTGTTTAACCGTTACTTTCATAGACTAATGCTCTTACCAAAATAGATTCCGACAAGACTAAATTAGATCAAGCGCATAAATATATTCCCCCTTGGTCGTGCGTTTATGCTTCAATACCAAGAGATAAATCTATACTAAAAAGAAAATGATGGTCCCTTTGGTTTTCCTATGAATGCACCTCTTTGGCAACCTAGCCCGCAGCAAATTAAGTCGACCCAGATGTTCCAATTTATGCAGAACATCAATCAGAAATATCAGCAATCCACGCAAAGTTATGAAGAACTTCACCACTGGTCTGTAAATAATGCCGCCGAGTTTTGGAATGAAATCTGGGATTTCTGTGATTTGAGAGGTGATAAACAAGGTGAGATTGTCAGTAACGCCAATCAAATGCCTGGGGCCAGATGGTTTCCTGATAGCAAAATTAACTTTGCCGAAAACCTACTTCGCTTCAGAGACGATCACACCGCCCTTGTTTTCCGTAATGAAACAGATCAACGTCGTAGCCTGACCTATAAAGATTTGTTCGCGGAAGTTGCCCAATATGCTTCCAGCATGAAGAAAATGGGCGTTGGGCAGGGAGATGTTGTCGCAGGCTTTATGCCGAATATCCCAGAAGCGGTGATAGCCATGTTAGCGGCCACATCGCTAGGCGCAGTCTGGACATCCTGCTCCCCAGACTTCGGTATCAACGGTGTTATGGAACGATTTGGTCAGGTAAAACCTAAACTACTATTTTCTGCTTCTGGTTATCTCTACAGCGGTAAAGTCATTGATTGCCTGCCAAAAGTCCAGCAGATAGCCGAGCAGTTAGATTCGACTGAACAGATTGTAATTGTTCCTTACATTACTGAGCCGAAAGAGCTTTCTGCGATCAATAACGCCTGCTTTGCCAGTGAGTTTATTGATAACTCGGCAACTGAATTACAATTTAATCGTGTAGAGTTTTCAGCACCTCTGTATGTGATGTACTCCTCTGGCACCACCGGTGTACCGAAGTGTATCGTGCACGGGGTTGGCGGTACGTTGATCCAACACCTGAAAGAACACCAGTTACACTGTGATCTGCGCCGTTCAGATACACTTTTCTACTTCACTACCTGTGGCTGGATGATGTGGAACTGGCTGGTAAGTGGACTGGCTACAGGCTGTACCGTTGTACTCTATGACGGCTCACCATTTGCCCCCTCTGCAGAACATCTCTGGGACATTGCTGAAAAAGAGCAGATCTCTCTGTTCGGTACCAGCGCCAAGTATATATCTGCGCTTGAAAAGGCAGGTATAAAACCTAAACAAAGTCATAACCTAGAGCCGCTCAGGGTCGTCCTCTCAACGGGTTCTCCCCTAGCTCATGAAAGCTTTGAATATGTATACCGCGAGATCAAACAGGATCTGCTATTGGCTTCTATTTCGGGAGGCACTGATATTATCTCTTGCTTCGCTTTAGGTTGCCCAATCAAACCTGTCTATTCCGGAGAACTTCAGTGCCGTGGTTTAGGATTGGATGTTCAGGTCTATGATGAACAGGGTAAAGCGATCACTGCAGAAAAAGGTGAACTGGTCTGCCAGGCTCCTTTCCCATCTATGCCAATCTACTTCTGGAATGATCCTGAAAACCGGAAATTCCACGATGCTTATTTTGTTAGCTTTGAGAATATATGGGCCCACGGTGATTATGCAGAGCTGACCAAACACAATGGGTTAATTATCCATGGCCGTTCAGATGCTGTACTCAACCCCGGAGGGGTTCGCATTGGTACCGCGGAGATCTACCGCCAGGTGGATAAAGTAGAACAGGTGCAGGATGCAATCTGTATCGGCCAACCCTGGCAGGATGATGTCAGAGTCGTGCTATTTGTTGTATTAAAGGGTGAGCTTCAGTTGAATGAAGAGCTGATTACTTTAATCAAGAAAACAATTTTGAAAAACACCTCCCCCAGGCATGTTCCAGCCAAGGTCATTCAAGTCCAGGATATCCCACGCACAATCAGCGGAAAAATTGTTGAACTGGCTGTTCGTAAAACGGTGCTGGGAGAAGAGGTGAAAAATAAAGATGCACTGGCTAATCCGGAAGCCCTAAAACAGTTCGAAAATATAGCTGAATTAGCGGAGTGAGTTAAGTTTAGCTAAGCAGCTACCGATAGCTTATGGCTAAACTTTCGATCGCTCCGATGACCAATCGAGTTATTGGAACACGATCATCACCAATTAGCTTTAAGCTAATGATTAAAATAATCTTTTAAAATGATTATTCACAATACAGTTAAATAAAATCAGGGGATATAAATTTAAAATCTCTAACACAGATTACTGCTTTAAACCTAAGGACAAAAAGAGCCCAGTCCCAGAAAATTCGCACCAACACAGCGCAACAGCTACTAATTTTTGCACCCATTTAAAGCATAAGGGAAATTACTTATCCCCCTGACAAATTTAACCTTTACCCCTTTGTCTCTCTAGGTTTATTCTCAGCTCCAACCGTATGGATTTGAATCAGAGGCTAATTAAGTTTTCAGCTTATTTACCCTCTCGTTTAAGGAAAACTCTCCGATGTTGTTAAGGTGTAGAAGTAATGAAAAAGATGCAGTTACGAGGAAAACTGATTTCGACCATGCTTACTGCTGGTCTTGTCCCTCTTATTCTTTGCCTAGTTATTATTATCTACATTGCTGATACAGCGCTTATCGACAGAGCTTTTAATCAGCTGCAATCTTTGCGCTCCACAAAGCAGAGTCAAATTGAGAATTACTTTGTCCAGATAGAAGATCAGATAAAAACTTTCTCAGAGAGCATGACCGTTGTTCAGGCAATGGAATCATTCGATGACAATTTCGAAAACAGTCAAAAGTATTCCCCCACTCTGATTGCAGAGATGCGAAAAAAAGTGGCTGAGTATTACCAAAAAGACTTTAACCAGCAATTCACAACTCAGACTGGTAATGCAACTGACGTAGCACCACTGATACCCAACGAACCAGATTCAATTGTTGCTCAATATAACTATATTGCAGCTAACCCAAATCCTCTGGGAGATAAGATCGACCTCAACAATGCTCAAAGTGGCCTGTCCTACGATATCATCCACGAGAGATACCACCCAATATTCCGCAACTACCTTGAGAAGTTCGGCTATTACGACATATTTCTGGTAGAACCTGAAAACGGTTATATCGTGTATTCCGTCTTCAAAGAGCTGGATTACGCTACGAGCCTGATAGACGGACCATACAGTGACACTAACTTTGCACGTGCTTTCAAAGCAGCTAAAGAATCGAAGGAAGCACATGTTACCCATATCGAAGACTTCGAGCCTTATCTACCTTCTTACAATGCTGCAGCATCTTTCATGAGTGTTCCTATCATGACAGATGGGCACCTGATTGGTGTCCTGATCTTCCAGATGCCAGTCGACAATATCAATAGCATCATGCAATCAAGTGAAGGGCTTGGAGAATCAGGAGAATCCTATCTGGTCGGTAGTGACCTGTTGATGAGAAGCCAGTCCCGGTTCACTAAAGAAACTACTCTATTGCAACAAAAAGTCGCTTCTACCGGAGTAAGGCAAGCACTTAAGGGACAGCAAGGTTCGGATATATTCCCTGATTATCGTGGTATTTCGGTAATGTCGTCCTATGCTCCACTAGAAATAAAAGGACTTAAGTGGGTTATTCTCGCTGAAATAGATGAAGATGAAGCCCTCTCAGCAGTGGCCACTGTCCAACTGGTAGGCTTTGTTCTATGTCTTCTCGTGATTACTGTCATTGTATTTATAGCTTTGCGTTTTGCCCGAAATGTTAATGATCAACTTGGTGGTGACCCCTCCCTTATCGATTCAGTGGCCCAGGAAATTTCAAAAGGTAATCTGGATATTGAGCTGAGCAGCACAAAACAGCCAGTTGGGGTACTCGCTTCCATGGTTCGTATGAGGAATAACCTCAAAGACCAGATAGAAAGCGATCGCAAAAAAGCTGAAGAAATAGGCCGAATCAAACAGGCTCTGGATAAAGTCAGCTCCAAGGTGATGATGGCTGATACTGATCTGAATATCATTTACGTGAATGATGCAGCCTCTACACTGTTTTCGAATATCGAAGCAGATATCCAACAAGCTCTACCTAATTTCCAGTCAGGTAAATTACTGGGCCAGAATATAGATATTTTCCATAAAGACCCGTCTCATCAACGAAAATTACTGAGCAAACTCAGCAGCACATTTTCATCAGATGTCATGGTTGGTCCGCGTAATATGCGTGTAATTGCTAATCCGGTACTTTCTGAATGTGGCAATCGCCTTGGCACAGTTATCGAGTGGCAGGATAGAACTCAGGAAGTTGCGATTGAACTGGAAGTTGCCTCTATAGTGAATGCCTCCAAAAACGGAGATCTTTCAAAACGAATTAACCTAGAAGGAAAAGAAGGTTTCTTTGGCAACTTGAGCTCAGGCGTAAATGAACTGGTTGAAATTGCTGACGACGTTATCCGTGATATGAATCATGTGCTCGGGGCTATGGCCAATGGTGATCTTACTTCAAACATCGAACGCTCTTATCAAGGAGCCTTCGGCGAACTGAAGGATAATGCCAACAGAACAATAGATAAACTGACTGAAATTTTGGAGCAGATTAAAGCAACTGCTTATGAAGTCAATTCCAGCTCCAGCGAGATAGCTAAGGGTACTGACGATCTGGGACGACGCACGGATCAACAGGCAAATAACTTGGAGGAGACAGCTAGCAGTATGGAAGAGATGAATTCCAGCGTGGCGTCAACCGCACAGAATGCTATGGATGCAAGCTCTCAAGCAAAAGTAACTATGCAAAAAGCAGAGAACGGTGGAAACGTTATTCGAGGCTCTGTATCTGCTATGACAGAGATCAGCGAGTCCAGCAGCCATATCAGCAATATCATTAACGTTATTGATGAAATAGCATTCCAGACGAACCTGCTTGCTCTGAATGCCGCAGTAGAAGCTGCTCGTGCAGGAGAACAAGGCCGCGGCTTTGCTGTTGTTGCCAGCGAAGTTCGCAACCTGGCACAACGAACAGCTTCTTCAGCTAAGGAAATTAAAGACCTGATACAGGATAGTCTTAACAAAATTGAATCGGGTAAAGCTCAGGTCAATGCTTCTGGTGAAGCTTTAGATGAGATCATCGATTCCGTGAACATCGTATCAGATGCGATTGAGGGCATTGCTAGTGCCAGCCGTGAACAGAGCGCAGGTATCAGTCAGGTTAATGCAACAATTAACTCAATGGATGAAATGACACAGCAAAATGCAGCCTTGGTCGAACAGGCTTCAGCAGCAAGCCAGAATATGAGATCAAAGGCAGAAGAGCTTAATCAGCTGGTTGATTTCTTTAAAGTTAAATAAAGAAATTCACCAGTTACACATACAACAAGAACAAAAAAGCGCGCTTCATGGATCAATATGAGGTGCGCTCTCTTCCCACATTCTACCCACTAACTATTCCCTGTGTTATTGGTTTATTACTAGCCATGCACTAACGACCGGACGTGTTCTACCCGCTTAGCATTAACCCCTAAATCTGAATATCCGGCCCGAGAAGCAGAGCGGATTTGGATAACACGGCTTTCAAGATCCAAGCGCAGTTCAAGATCATCAACAAAACCAAAAAATGAGCTGGTAAAACTTGCAGCAAGATAGCTATTTTCCTGCAGAGTCACCTCACCTCCTGCCTGTGTTACCAGATCACGAGCATAGGCAGCAAACTGCTCCTCTGTTTCAATCTCTATAGGTAGTTTGATCGGTTGAATGTAATGGCTACTATGATCTGGATATTCACTACATACACAGTTAGGTTTATCTGAGCAGATTGTCAGCTTGCCGTCATCCAGACCTGCTGCATTACCTGTTTTTGATTGATAGGCTTTGAAAAAAAATACCGCCAGAAAGGCGATAATAAGTACAACAATACTGATCAGCATCTTACGCACTCTTGCTACCTTAGTTCTTGTAATGCTACTGCCACTCACCCTGCTGTTGCAGCAGAAGTTTGTCGCCCTGGGTTACTCTCAATACACCAGAGTCCGTAACAGTGTAGTTCACATCACCATTTATAAACTCATAGCCCAGAAAACGACATGGCGTCAGTTTATCTGCACAAAGGCTATGGACGGTTTTCCCCATCAGAGTAATTGATGCACCTGATTTATGTGACTTCCCCTGATACTCGACCTGATCACAAGTTACCTCTCCCTCTTCACATAAAGATTTTAAGATAACGGTATAACTTTTAGTGACTAATTTCAGGGATTGGCTTTCAGCCATCGATTGGCTGGGGAGAATTAATAACAGAATAAGTAAGTTGTGGCCTAATAAAGTACGCATGAACAAACCTGAAACCGGGCCAGGCATTTCTGGCCCATTAAGATAGAAACGAGACTGCTTAGTCCTGTCGGCTTGTCACTTCCAGAAGATGGAAACCAAACTGAGTCTGGATTGGCCCCTGCACAACGCCCACTTCACCCGTGAAGACTGCACGATCAAACTCTGGAACCATTTCACCAGGTCCAAAAGAACCTAGATCTCCGCCTTGTGCTCCCGATGGGCACTGAGAATTCTGTTTAGCTACTTCTGCAAAATCAGCCCCAGCTTCAATCTCTGATTTGAGTTTCACACATTCAAGATCTGTAGGCACCAGAATATGTCGAGCGGTTGCTCTGGCCATGATTAATACTCCACTTTAATTTTCTAAACTCTAAGAGACGCCGGTCAGCGTAAAAACGTGTGTCCGACTCATGCATACAGCCATTCTATAGCCCACTGAGAAAGCATGCGACTTATTCTCAGGTTTCTTAGCTTGCGCAGCTAGTGAATCCCATAATTGTTATTCAAAGACTGTATATATTGCCCTGCATCGCTATAGCCGTAACCCAAAGCAGCCCTGTACTTAGCAAATGCCAGTACCTGCGCGTCTGGAGGTGTTGGATCAAGATAACCCTGCTGATAGCACCAAGCCACATACACTGCAGCACGAGCCACCTGCCCCTCTATCAAGCTCTCATTGAAATAGGTACAAGCGTCGACAAAGTTATTTTTTGAAAGAAGGATTTGTGCCAGAGGGAAACTGGCAAAGCTATCACCCTTATCCCTACGCTGGCGGTATGCCTGCTCTGCTTTACTCGAAAAGTAGATATTTATGTTATCTCCCAGACGTGTGCAGAAACTTTGTACATGAGCAAATTCGGTGTCTTCACATATGGGACGGGCGCTATCTATAACCCAAGACAATAACCTTGGGTAATTACCATCATCCGACAGAGTTGACCAACGATCCCGTTCAAATATAAACGCTATAGAGATTAAGCGTCCCAAGGGCTCTACATCCTCGAAATACTCGGCCTTAACCTGATCAGCCCATCGGTCAGCTAATCGTTCGTTATCTTGTTTTGTGAAGTAAGAAGCTCTGTAACTATAAAATGCGTCTTTGGCGTGATGTCCCAACTCGTGCAAAACCACATCCAGCAATACACTTTCTAGAACTCTCTTTTTCTTATTAAGTAACGTCTGTTTCTGGTCGCTATTCAGCTTAAACATCTGCAGTGGAGCTAAAGGAGATGGACCATCAAAGTCTGGATGGTGGTACCAGAAATAATGATGAAAATAACGTTCTGGGAAATCCAGTTGATTGGAGAAATCAGCTACAAGATATGATTCAACATAGGCATCCAGCCCATCGATAAAGCTATTGCTGATTATTACCCTTGGTATTATGCCATCCAGCGCAATAGCCATACCCGAGGTTCGCAAGTCATTAACAACTTTGATGCGAACACCATCCAGTGCTACCTGATCATCTAAAGGTAACTGATCCAAAATAGGGGCAATTCGATTTTCTACCAGTTGCTCTATCAGGTTTGAGTGTTTGGCATTTGACTCAACTACCTCCACAGCCTTCACCAGATCGGCAAACAGCAGTAAAAATGCCAACAATGAAGAGAAGGCGAAATGCATATCAAACCTCCCACTAGGTAACCATCAACAAGAAACGGGAATATATCCCGTCTCTTAACTATAGGTCACTTTTTAGGCAGGAAGTTCAATATTAGTATTTCTCAGGGGCCTATTTTGGAAATTTACAAAGCTACTGATCAGTAATCTTTGTAGTGGTTATAAGTACTAACCTTATTATCTTTAGAGACCGCAAAGACTTCAAAATCATCTTTCCGCGCGCCCTCATGATCCATCCCAGGTCCGCCAGATGGCATTCCAGGAACCGTTAGTAAGCGGATATTTGAATCGCTTTTATCTAATAGTGTTTTAATATCCTGGGCCGGTACATGCCCCTCAACCACCAGACCGTTCACAACGGCTGTGTGGCATGAAGCCCCTTGTGGAGGAACGCCAAGGCGCTGTTTGATAGGCGAAACATCATGCATCTCGATACTGTTCACCTTGAAGTTATGATCTTCGAGGTGCTCTATCCAGGCCTTACAACAGCCACAAGTAGGACTGTGATAAACATCAATGCTGTATTCAGCCTCTGTTTTATTCTCCTGCCAGACGGGATTTGCAGCAGACAGTAGCGGAGAGTGTAGTGAGGCAGAAGCAGTAATAGCCAGCGCCAAAAGTAATCTCTTCATTCAATCACCTATTTCTAAAGGATGAGAGAAATTGTAGAGACCACTTTCTGTGTCAGCAACTGACTATTTGTTATGGGACTATAACGGTTTGGAGTTAAAGCCCCTCTCAATTGAAGGTGCTGTTATGCAAGCTCTTTAATCAAAATGCAATTATGCAAATTCCAGTTATTCAAATTCCATAGCTTCAAACACACGTCCTGCATTTTTAGCTGCTAGTTGTTCAAAAGTTTCCAGATGTTGGTATGGAGTCTGATCGATAGCATAAGCATCTTCCAGAGTGCCACCCTCTTCAAGCAGTACGGCTACTTTAGCGCGCAGATATTCCAGATAACCCCGGGTCCACTTATCTACTGTTGCAAAGTCTGTCGCTTCACCATGCCCGGGAATAATAACTTTATCTTTTGCAAAAGGCGCAAACTCATTGTTCCATGTTTCTAACCATTCTGCTGTGTCGGTATTTGGAAAAATTGGCAGTAAACGCTGCTGGAATGCCATATCCCCTGCGATTACAACTTCACTACCAGGCACATACACGGAGATATCACCCGGTGAGTGAGCCGGACCAAAACGAATCAACTCAACTTTCTGTTCGCCCAGATCCAATACCATACGATCTTCAAACGTCTTATCAACCTCGATAAGCTCTGTACCTTGTGAGCGCTCTTTCAGAATATCCTGCAAGTTTTCCAAACCTGATAAGCCATCTTCATGGATCTCCTCAAGAGCTTCTTCATGGGCGATGATGGTTGCTCCCTGCGCTTTCCAATAGCCATTTCCCAAAATCGCATGGGATTGTCCATTCTCATCGACAACATACTTAACCGGCAGATTTGTTACCTTGCGAATCTCCTCATGAAGCGCCTTCGCTAATAAATAAGACGAACCACCATTCACCACCAATACAGCATCCTTTCCAATCACAAAAGATAGGTTGTTGTTATGCCCACCATTTTCATAACTGTAATACTGTGTAGCACCGATAGATGACCAAACGTTATCGGCAACTTGTACTGGTTTACTATAGAGAACTGACTCTGGATATTTATCGGCTGGGCTAGCTGCAAACACTGTAGATGTAAGCAACAAACCCGCTGTTGCAACGATTCCTTTCATAGCCATTGGTAGTTTCATAATCCCGACCCTATAACGCTTAATTATATTAATAGAACCAGAATATAAGCCATTGCTTATTTAGCAGCAAGCTATGGAAGCTGCAAATAAGTCCTAGGCTTTTTCAGTGGGCTATAGAACGACCATATGCGCGAAAGTCAGTGCAGCGAAATGTCTAGACCTTTTCAAACTGACTGACAAAGCAGATGGCCGCTATAGAGCCCACCCAACGGGGCTTAGAAAGCAACTGAATTGCTTTGTTAATGATTTTCGGAAGGCAACCTGCATTCCTGTAATCATTGTCGCGCCCTTCGGTCGCTCTGAAAGCCTGAGGCGCCTGGGACTTGTTCGCAGGTTCCTTCGTGACTACTGAATGGCCAGATGTGCGAAAGTCGATCTTGCAAAGCGTGGTTTTTCGGGTGAGACTCAGCGCGGCAGAAAGAGGAAATTACATTGGATAACTCAAACCCTAGCTTTATCTGGGATAAAGAATTTTTTGAAAAGAAAACAACCCTATTCACTAACCTACAGATGGGGTTTGTAGGTGCTGCATTGATATTGATGATGATGGACCTATCCAAACTCTATCTGCTGTCTCCTCTCGCCGTTGGCCTCATCCTTGCCAGCTGGTACAAAAGCAATCTGGAAACAGTGAAGGATGAGTTCAAGAATACGACGGTTGAGTTTGCGCCTAAATCACTTCTAATTAAGAAGCCTGCCGTGGATTTTGAACAAAGAGTTATTTTCCACCAGCTAGAAGAGGTTACAGAGCATAAAGAGAATTTTGTCTCTGTGATCACACTGTATCTTAACAATGACGCAGACAAGATCGAGCTGAAAGCTATTAAAAACTCTGACGAGCTAATACAACAACTTACTCAAGCTGTGGAAAATAGAAAACAGAGCGCAGGATAAGATTGAAATATGCCTGTACTGACTGTACAGGCATAGCAAAACTGATAGATTTTAGAGACGGGACAAATTAGCTCTTTCGGAAGATATTGGGAACTCAGCAACATTATCTTCGAGTACCACCTGCTCTGTCATGCCCAGCAGTTCCTCAAGAACTCCCCTGCAACCTTTCCAGTAGTTTTTCAGACTGGTGATATCTTCAGCAATAAAATATCGTGTCATTAGTCCCATCTGCATAGTTGAGATGATCTGCACCGTGTTATGCAAAGTAGCATGAGTCACGCCAGTGCTGACCGCCATTAACTGCTGTAAGCGTTGCAGAGAGATATCATCCATCATACGTCGAAGCATTACCTGAACAGTATTGTTGTTAACGGCTTCCGATAGGAATGCGAACAGCGCTCGAGATGAATCTGTACCGACAATAAAGCACTCAAACAGCTCCTTCTCAATCAGATCCAGAAAGTCTGATTTGCTCTCTGGTTTCGAATAAGCACTAATCTGAAGCGACAAATTATGCAGTAGGCGCTCAAGCACCTCGGCTTCCACCTCTTTCATCGTGCGAAAGTGATGATAAAGCCCTCCCTTACTGATATCAGCTTGCTCGATTAACCGTCCTGCCGTAAGAGCACTGAGCCCATCCTTGCTGATAATCTGAATGGCAGAATTTAGAATCAAACTGCGAGTGAGATCTGCATTTCCGTTTGGACACATTTAGATAAGACCTCCATGACCGTGAACTACATAGACCTAAGCTGAGATGCGATAACTAATACTTAAGTCTTCAATCAACATGCTACGCCTATACTGATCGTGGTGATATTGAAACATCAGGGTTTTCTGATACAGATCAAATATTAGGGTAAACCCTATACAAAACTACAAAAAGAAGAGCCAGAGCTAAGAGGCGAACTGGCTCGAAAGAGTGATTTGTTGATGAAGAGTAAAAGAGGATCAATTCAAACAGTATTCAAATGAACAAATACTGAACACTCAAAGTTACAGAGTGTTCACAAAACAAACAACATTGATGAATGATCTATCAAAAACAAACTATTTCCTTTTCTGAAAATCTTTTCTCTGTCATGATCTAAGATATATATACCTGTGAAAAAAGCAGAGAGTTTTTCATGTTGTCCTGCGTTGTGGATCCCGGAATATGGAATTAAGCAGTCTTTACGTAACAGTTATTGAACCATCCAAAGTTCAGCGAAATATTATTACAGGCCATCTGAACAGCTTTGGCATTGAACAGATAGAAGAGTTTGAGGAAGGGAAACCGGCTCTGGAACATATGATATCCAGCCCCCCAGACCTCGTACTCTCCTCCATGCATCTCCCAGATATGACGGGAACAGACCTTGTCACCCAGATGCGGGGACTGGAAGCACTGGAGAATGTCACTTTCTTGTTAATCTCATCCGAGACCCACTACCGTTACCTTGAACCTATTCGCCAGGCTGGGGCTATTGCCATTCTGCCAAAACCTTTTAGCCGGGATGAGATGGGAACAGCGTTGCGAAGCACGCTTCACTATATCAGTGACTTTGAATCCGAATCAGTGAACGACGATTATGAAGCTCTGGATGTACTGATCGTAGATGACAGTTCAATGTCACGTAAGTACATACAGCAGATGCTTGAATCACTTTCAGTTGAATCTATACAATCCGCCAAAGACGGCTCAGAAGCGCTGCAGTTGATCGATGAAGGTCATCGCTTTGATCTTATTATCACTGATTACAACATGCCTAATGTGGACGGACAGGAGCTTACAGAGCATATCCGCAACCACAGTGAACAACCAACAGTGCCGATCCTTATGGTCACCAGTGAACAGAATGAGAGTCGTTTGGCGGCTGTTCAAAGTGCTGGCGTATCAGCTATCTGCAATAAACCACTTTCTTACGATACGATCAAACAACTGATTGAGCAGTTAGTCACAGATATTTAACTTCTGACAAGGCAAGAAGTTACAAACAATCAGGCCGCTTAAACTAAGCGGCCTTTTCTTTATCTGGGTTAAAGTTAGACATAAAAAACGCGGCTAAAGCCGCGTTTTTTTCTATTTTGACATGAACTACTTATCATCAAGAAGGTTCTGTGGGCTAAAGCCCATAATCAAAGCTCCCCAGTGCTGACCATTGATATACAGTGGAATCGATAGATCATTAAGGATTTCACCGGTATCCCTGATGTAAGTCTGCAATAGGAAAGGAGCGGTAGAGCTTGCACGTCTTACCTCCGCCCTGTTACCTGCGAAGATACGGCGATGACGACTCTTAACATTATCAACGTCAAAGTTACCCGTAATACGCTCAGATACTTTTGTGTGATGCGCAGGTGCATACCCATTACGGTCTACAGCAATAGCATAAATAAATTCTGGTCGCTCTGAAGTAAAACTATCAAACAGTGGACGCATTATTGCTTCATACTGATCTGCATAGCTGGTGTCATACTTCTCAGGGCGTTGACCTTCATTGGTACGTACATAGTTCTGATCAAACAGATTACATCCACGGTTGGAAAGATCTTCCAATGCATCCTGCACCCGAACAGACCAACCACGGCCAGCCTGAATCATCCCCTCGAATGAACCATATCCGATGATAAAGCGGGATAGCAGCTCCTGAGTTTCCTCAGTTGAATGCTCCAGCTCTTCAGAGAAACGACGTGACTGTTCGATCTCACCATGCATATCTGTAGAGATATTAGTAATTTCAGTTACGTGGTTATGTGATTCACGGTTAGTGTAGGCCAGCTCATCAATCGCTGCGCTGATACTACTCAATTGGCTGTTAAGATCTTCAAAATCGGCAACCAGGCCATGGAACTGATCATTGGTACTACCGATAAATTCTTCGGTAGAGCCCACATATTCTAGGATCGTTACCGCACTGGTGCCCGTGCGTTCAACTAACGTGGACATCTGGCTGATATTAAGATCAATCTCACTCGTCGCAGTACTTACCTTTTGCGATAGGTTACGAACTTCATCTGCTACTACCGAGAAACCTCGTCCAGCCTCACCCGCTCGAGCAGCCTCGATTGAAGCGTTCAATGCGAGTAGGTTAGTCTGGTCAGAGAAGTCTTTAACCATGCCAAGAATCTCAGTGATATTCTTGGAGTTGTTTTCCAGCTGGTGCACAGTGTCCTGGAAATCTGTCACCTGATGGCGAATCGCCTCTACTTGTTGCTGCACCCGCCCTAACTCAGTACTGGAGTGACGAATCTCTTCAAGGTTTTTCGAGTTATTTTCAGAAATCTGCAGGGTACTACCTGCGATATTATCAATCGCCTGAGTTGCTTCTTGGCTAGACTGAAAAACTTTCTGAGCCTGCTCTTCCTGTTTAGTAGCCGACCCCTGAGCCTCAATTAGAATTTTCTGCAGACGAGTTGAACTTAAGGCAACGCTTACACTACGACGGCGACTTTCCGCAATCATCGATTTCAGGCTTTTAGAGAAACCGTTATAGCTCTCTGCCATATCCGAAATCTCATCATGTGTGTATTCAGGCAGGGTGGCAGATATATCGCCATCTTTATCCTTAATCGCTTTTAAAACACCTGTCATCGCGCTTATCGGACGCAAAAACAGATGACGCATAAAGAAGATAGTCAGAATACCCGTCACTAAGGCAAAACTTACTGTAAGCAATCCATATAGCCAGAAGGAATCAAGGTGCTCCTTAAGAATATCTACTGGAATGGCATCTGGCGATGCTGCCCCCAGATATTCATCCAGCTTTCCGAAGTGATAGTAACCAATGACCAATAGGACAACATGGGGCAGGAGTAGAAATAACACATTACCGACAATCTTTTTCGTCAGCGTGTTAAAGATAGCTTTCTCTACACTGGTATAAAGGCTCATTTTCGCTCTCATTATTCTTATAGAATGTAGCTGGAGATCCCTTCTCAGCTGGATTTTATAGCGTTCCTTCTAAAACATCATAGTCTATTTCCACTAGTCGATAGCATTATAAGGCTATGAATTAGCAGAAAAACTACCACATATCACATATTATTCAAACAAAACCCTACCAAAGTACCCATGCAATTCTTTGATTCAGTTCTTTACGTCTATTTTTCCAATCGGGGCAGAAAGCTCCTACCAACTTCCAGAACTCAGAACTATGGTTCATATGCCGAAGATGAGCCAGTTCATGGATCACTACATAATCGATCAGCTCTTGTGGAGCCATAACTAAACGCCAGTTGAGCGAAACCTCCCCTGCAACACTACAACTACCCCAGCGCCTTTTAAACCCCTTTATTTTCAAAGAGCTACAACTCAAACCTGTCACTATTTGCCAATAGTCTACCCGCTCCTTCAAAAACTCCTCAGCTTGTACTTTGTACCACCTGACAAGCGCTTGTCTGACACACTCCTCTATCTCTTTCTTTGAACGGTTGGAGATCACAACTTTAAGCACGTTGTTATCAAGTGAGACTGAAGTTCTTGAATCTTTGCACCAGTTTAGAGCATAGCTTTCACCAAGCAGTGGAAAAGCAGCTCCTTGTTTGATATTCAAACAAAAGCGTTCATTATTTTTGGCCTGCTCAAAGTAGTGTTTTTCTATCCAGGATCGACGCTTTACAAGCCATTGATCAACCCACTCATCATCCACCCACGCAGGTATGCGGACCTCTATTCCCTTATCGCTTATTTTGATCGCCGCAGTTTTTCGTCTTGAGCTACGAATAATTGTGTAAGGTAGATTAAGATTACTAGTGTTCATCGTTCCTGGATCAAGGAGCTTGGGTAATTTAAGAATGGTTGCTGACTATAGAGAAAAGCTGATTGGGAAAACAGATGGAAGCGTTGATTAAAGAGATTAAGCAGTGCAAGTTATGTGAACCACACCTTCCATTGGGTGCGAACCCCGTTTTCCAGATATCCCCTACATCTAAGCTATTGATTATTGGCCAGGCTCCCGGAACTAAGGTACATCAAACCAGTATTCCCTGGAATGACCCCAGCGGCGATCGTCTAAGAGATTGGCTAGAGATGGATAAAGAGGCGTTTTATAACTCAGAAAATATATCCATTGTGCCCATGGGGTTGTGCTATCCAGGAAAAGGACGTTCTGGCGATCTGCCTCCTCGCCCCGAATGCGCTCCCCAATGGCACGATATAATTCTTAAACAACTAACCCAAGTACAGCTGATACTTTTGATCGGCCAGTATTCACAACAGTATTACCTGAAGGAGTCCGGCCTTACCGCTCAATACAAAACGCTAACTGAAAGGGTTAAGCACTTCGCAGAATGCCCTGGAATTTTTTTCCCATTGCCGCACCCTTCACCACGGAATCAGATCTGGTTAAAGAAAAACCCCTGGTTTTATAAAGAATGTTTACCGGCATTAAGAGAGAGGGTTCAACAAGCTTTGGGTTAAACAGCCGAAGATTCTTAGACCAGTCTCATACACCGTGTAGCGAGCGTCAAAAAGCGCTGACGCTGTTCAATGTTATCCCCCTGCCCATAACGTATGGCTTCATAGTTTCGTCCTAAATCCTGTAATGATTCGGTCAGTTCGCTGCGAACAGAAGAAACCCGATCGAAATAATTTACCACTGTCTCACCAGGAGCACGTTGTAGACCCTGTTTCTCCAGTTGTTGTGAAAGCCTGAAGACGGCTTCATCACATGGGTCTAACTTAGGCCCTCTACTCCTTTTAAGAATCAACAAACTGGTCAAAGTGATAATCACAGCAAAGGGTATAAGCAGGAATAGCATCAATCTCAGAGGTGTAACAGCACCCAGGATATCTTTGAGGAAATTTCCTTGCTGGTTGTGATAGCCCAAAACCCAGCGGTGCCAACCATAGTTGAAAGCCTCCATCCGTAATCGAATATGGGACAGTAAACCATCATTTCTGATAGTGGCCGAAAGAAGAGGACTGTCTGCAAGGAACTGGTTGTCGCCACGGAACGTTTCATCAGATGGGCGTTCTATTCGTTCTGGGGCAACGTAAGCGGTGGGGTCTATTCTTACCCATCCCTCCTGTTCAAACCAGGCTTCTACCCAGGCATGGGCATCATACTGACGAACAAGCAGGTAACCTTCATAAGGATTCCACTCCCCCCCCTGATAACCAGCAACAATTCTGGCAGGAATCCCTACAGTCCTTAACATGAAAGCGGTTGCGCCGGAGAAATGTCCACAAAACCCTTTTTGCGTCTCAAATAAGAACTGATCTATGTCATCATCTCCCAATCGAGGTGGCTGTAGGGAGTATGTAAAAGACTGATTGTAATACTGCAGGATTCGCCCAATAAACGCTTCCCTGTTTGGGTTCTCTTGCCACCAACGTCTCGCCAGACGACGGGCTCTCTGATTCCCTTCGGGTAAAATCAATTGCCGTTTAAGGTCAAGGATATTTAGTGGACGGCTGTAACGATCACTAAGTAATGACTGAAACTTATACTGCTTTCTCAAGGTCTGATCACTCAGACTCTTCAAAGTCATATCTTCATTGATCTTGAGCTCTGCGGGCCACTGGCTTATCTGCTCCAGAACGGGAATGTATTTATCTTGGTTGGGCTCAAGAATGATTTCATAAGCCTTCCTGCCACCGCTGATTCTTACCTGCTCATCAGCAGAAACTACAGATTTCTCACCCGGCAGGTTTAACCAAGTACGCCCATCAAAGTCGTTCATAACCAAGGCACGCCAATACAACTCTGATTGTTGTGGCGGCCCATCTTCAAACTCAACCCTGAAAGCCACTTCAGCTGAGCGAGTCAGAGAGGAAATATCACCCGGAGACATGTTATCAGCCAAACCTGTTTTGGCTGCTGCCTGATCTAGACCAACCTCCCATAACGGCCCAATACGAGGCATGACAATAAAAAGTACTACCATCAATGGAATCGCTGGAGCCATAAAAAACGCACAGCGCCGTAAAGGGCTCCAGAATGACGTTAAGCGGGTGCTGTAGATTGAAAGCAGAGCAGTTGTACATATTAACAGTGCCAAAAAGACATAAACTGCCATCAACACAGACTGACTAAACAGGAAAGAGGTCGCGATAACCAGATAAGCAACATAGATAACGACAAGAGCATCCCTTCTCTTATACATCTCCAGTGTTTTAAGCCCAAAACCTACCACCAGCAAGGCGACCGTGACACTGATTCCGCCACCCATCCTATAGCTGATTAATACACCAACGGCAGTGATCATCACTAATGCAGCACGGACAGCCCAATGGGGAAATGACCAGCGCCCCATATACACCATTAAACGCCAACCCAGACAGATAACGGTCAAGAAAGGTACCCAGACAGGTAGATGGCCCAAGTGCGGTAGTAACACCGTAACCACCATGAGTAACTGCCACAATAAAGAGGTACGAGTAAGTTGCTCAGCTTTCATGATCGCTTCCCACTTAAATGAGAAGAGGGGAATTTTGCCAAGGCAATTAAAACCTTCTCAAGATGGGCAGGACCTCGATCAGGGGATAAAACTAAGTCAGGAAGCGCCAGGCCGTATTCTATACTCTGATGCTCAAATTGCTGGGCCCAATAACAGATAACCGATAACTTCTGCTCAACGCTCAACTCTGGCCACTGTTCCCAGTTTAGCCACAGCCTTCTATCCCGGTTTCCAATATAACTTTTGATAAATAAGCCCCGCCCCTGCGCATATTGTTTCCAGGCGATGCGTTTTGTTGAAGCCCCAGGCTGATATTCATCAAGACCAGAAAAGTCATCACCACTATCGTCAGACCCAGGGTGATCTCCCTCCCCTTCATGCCCGCTAAATACAGGCTGACGCCCTTTGCTCGGTTTCGGGTAGACTAAAATCTCTATTTCAGGTTCTAACCACGACCACGCTCGCAATAAACCAAACGGGTAGCGGGTCTCAATTTTGAGAAGTCCAGGTGAAAACCTTCCTCTTAGTCCGGTACGGGCATTGAGATGAACATTCTGAGTTTGGTTACTGTCCAGATTAACCTGCTCTTCTGGTTGCCCTTTCCAGCCCAATTGCACACCTTCGTAGCTGCGTTTACTAACGCTATCCACCTGCAGAAGGAAATCAGCCATATCTCCGCTGTAACAGTTATAGCCTTTGACCACTTTTACTCTTAAGCCTGAGAGATTGAGAAAGGTGTAATGTATGGTCATAACGCCCAGAGAAATCAGCAAAAAAGCTACCGCATAGATAAGGTTATTCTGGTAGTTCATTGCAACCAGCAGCATAACTAGACACAAAGAAAGAAACGCCCAGCCAGCGGCAGTGGGGAAGATGTAAATTCTCTTCTGGGTAAGCTCAATCAATTTTCCTTTGGGCCGCCTTCTGGAAGCCCACTTTTGAAAACGATGAACAAAAGGTTCGGTAATCGAGCTAAGCATCAGCTAACCCACAACGTCGACTTCGCCAAGAAGTTTGCGGATTAATGCCATACCTCCATGTTCAGCATAATCTTCTGCTGAACGTAGCCGGTGACCGAATACTGGCCCCAGAAGTACCTGAATATCTTCGGGCACAACGTAATCACGCCCCTGCATATACGCCCAGGTCTTAGCTGTATTCAACAACGCCAAGCTACCCCTTGGAGATATGCCGTATTCAAAATCACTCGATTCACGGCTGAATTTCACCAATCGCTGCAGGTAGTCCAGCAAACTGTCTGATGCAGAGACGCTCTGGCAGACTTGTTGAAGCTCAACAAGTTCTGAAAGGCTCAGGCACACGGGAAGATCCGATATTTTCTGGCGCGCATCACCTCCCACCAGTAATTCTCTCTCAGCTTCATGAGAGGGATAACCCAGCTGCACCCGCATCAGAAAACGGTCTAGCTGAGATTCTGGAAGAGGAAACGTACCATATTGTGATACTGGGTTTTGTGTAGCGATCACAAAGAAAGGATCTGGTAGAGAATAGGTTTGCCCTTCAACAGTTACCTGTCGCTCTTCCATCGCTTCTAAAAGAGCACTCTGGGTTTTAGGGGTGGTACGATTGATCTCATCAGCCAGTAACAGTTGAGTAAATACTGGTCCCTTATGGAACTCAAACTGGCCAAGGCTAGAGTCGAAAATAGAAGCCCCCAGAATATCTGCTGGAAGCATATCACTGGTAAATTGAACTCTCTGATATTCCATACCTAGCACTTGAGCTAATGCATGGGCCAAGGTGGTTTTCCCCATCCCCGGCAGGTCTTCAACCAAAAGGTGTCCACCACTCACCAAACAGGTTAACGCCTGTCTGATCTGGACCTCTTTCCCGTATAAAACACCACCTACTGTTTCAACTAACTGGTCCAATTTGTCGCGCATGCTTCACTCCTAAACCCTATTGCCCGACTAATATGCCAGTTAACATCAGTAAATAACACTTAACATGTTGATTTTAATTAACTTAAAACTTTAACGGCATAATTTCCTTGTGGTAGTCAGCAAACTCTGACCTGCAAACCTCATCATCTGGGATAATTTGCACCAGATTCGCCTCATGAAGGCCTGCTTTAAGACAGATGTCATAACCTTCTTTGATATTTTTGCAGGTGATAATTCGACCTTCATCGTCTTTTATCAGCTCCCTTTTCCGATCACCCCCTCTGCTAAATTCCACCTCAATCACCATGGGTCCACTACCAGATTCGATAAAATTAACCGCATTAATATGATGCTGAAGATGCAGATCAGTTAACTCGTCAATATCCATAAATCGACCACCCTCTTCTCTAGAAAGCCCTATCGATTAAGCTTAGCTAAAAAATCACGATTTACAGTATTAGGCTGCCAGTTAGAAGGGGTTTAAGCGCATAAAAAACCCGGCTAAGGCCGGGTTTAATTATGAAAAAGGATCAATGATCGTGGTCGCAACCTTCACCATGAACATGGCCGTGTGCGATCTCGTCATCTGTGGCTTCACGAACCTCAGTGACTTCAACACTAAATTGCAGAGTTTGTCCCGCCAGCGGATGGTTGCCATCAAGCATAACACCATCATCTTCGACAGCCGTCACTGTAACTGGCTGCTGGCCCCAAGGCGCTTCAGCCATAAACTGCATACCAACCTCAATATCATCAATACCCTGAAAATTTTCACGGGCAACTTTTTGAACCAGTTCAGCCCGGATCTCACCGTAACCCTCTTCAGGCTTAACCACGACATCCAGCTTGTCGCCAACGGTTTTACCGATTAACGCTTTTTCCAGACCTTCTACAATATTGTGCGCACCACACAAAAAAGGAAGAGGTTCCTGGCCCTCAGAGGAGTCTAGTAAGTTGCCCTGCTCGTCTTTAAGCTTGTAGTGGATTAGCGCAACGAGGTTTTCTGCGATCTGCATATTAAGGATACTCATGTAGGGGAAATTAAGGATATTCAGCACAGAACTAATAAGCAAATAGATAGCATTTTCAGCCCTGATTAATCTAAGGCATTTATCATACAGCTAAGGTAAGCCTGCTTCCAATGCTTATCGAGCATCAACTTTTCAACAAAGTGAGCACTAAATTTGGCTAAAAACCGAAAATTAGGAATTTTTCTTAAACCCAAATGAATACTTCTGTGCTAATTTTAAGCCCATGAAAGAGCTAAGCTCATGGAGGAATTGAAAATGGAAAATGCATGTACACTTTGTTATGACCTTGTTCTGCATCATAAACCTCACTCAGCGCTGAAAAAAATTAGTGAACTGAAAGGTAGTGAACTGTACAAATGCTGTTGTTGTTATGCCTATCTACACAAACACAACAATGAATGGGAAATCATCAGTGGTGGTGATATGAAACAGCCTTCGGAGACTCAAACCACTACATATAGCAATGACGATTCGAAACCTGAAACAACTCTTCCCAATCAGGACTGCATGCACTATCAGCATTCGTAACCAATGGATGCTGATAGTACCTTCCCTAATTAGTACTCACCCCAACCAACTTCAGTATTAAAGCAACCCTATCTCGTACATCATACCGACAAGCTGGGTTTTATTACGGGCACCAAAAATTCGTTTAGCACGTGTTATGTGGTAAGTGATCCCTTCTTCGGTCAACGCTAGTTCATCTGCAATGCTTTTAACCGGCATTCCCTGAGCTGTCATTTTCATAACTTGCAAGCAAGTAGGCGATAGCGGCTGCTTTTTCAGATAAGGGTTTTGCTCCGCCTCACTCACTACCTGTAGCACCTCATGGTAGCGGATCAGGATTGGAACCAGCCATTCGCTTATCTTAGAAAAGTAAACCGTGAATTCATCTGCTGGCATCTCATGGTACAGACCAAAATAGTGGAACCAGTACGTGCTATTACGTCCTGGCATCGGTATATACACGCGTGAAGAAATCCCGTGTCTTTTCCAGAATTTTTCAGAAAAAGGACTATACGCAGTTGAGGAACTATTAATTAGCAGAGGCGATGTAATACTTGGCAGCACATCCCAAAGAGGATCGTTGTGAGAAATATCGCGATTGTAGGTATCGACCAAAGACGCTGGGAGCGTGCCTTGGATGTCAACATCTTTGCCTCTTTGTCCGTCACTCTCAACACTTGTGTTAAGAAGACCTCTTTTGATAACAGAATAAGAATAAGATACGAAACCCAACTGAGATAATAGGTCTTGTATTTCCTGTAGCAGATGTTCCCAATTACATTCTAAAGCTAGAACAGATGTTTCTTGAGAAAACTGCTGCTGTTTTAGTTGAAGAAGAACTCCTTCCATATCTTTCACTAAAACACTCCCTCGTAAAAACAACCCCTGCCAGTGCATGAGGTTTACAGCTAATAAAACAGCCATTCAAACAAAATAATAATCTAAGCAGCTCGAAATAACAGGCCGTATATTCAGGGATATTAGTAATATCCCCTAGTGATAAGGTAATGATAGAACTATTACAGCAAGCAAGAAGTACCAAAAAATATAGTATATCGACCTATTTTCAGTCTTGGCTCATGTATTTGTCTGACAATTAGCCGAAAACTCTAATTTATGGGGGCTGAAGACTATTTTCTGGGTAAAAATACCCAAGCATTTTACTCTGATACAATGCATACTTTATAAACTTAAGTGTAAAAAACAGGCTAATTAACCTTACTCAAACAAAGGCTTTTGTATTCTCGCCAGCTACCTCTAATAGTATAGACGAGCTTGCTTCTAAACGTACATTTCAAACAAAAAACATGTTAAAACTAGAACGGTTATTACAAGATATTCATGCCTATATCGACATGAATCCTCTCGGATTTAAAGAGTATGATCTGATCCAACATCTTGTCACATGCAATCCGCTGATCGGTTCAATAGCCGAAGATGGGAATCTAGAGCTGTTCAAAAAACATTTCCTGACAATGAACGGACTTTATCGATTACAGGAAAAATACTGGAAGGAACAAGGACGTTTTCTGAATATCACATCAGTATGGATTCAGTTGGAACCGCCTTCTGAAAGAAACAGCATCTCAAATGAACTCACAGATAATTCCAGTAACCAGAAGTTAAAAGAGTACTACCTGGAATGGGATAATTACTATCAGGCTACAGAAGAAACGGTGGAGGAACTGCTCACTGCATTCTGGCAACACTTTCACAAACTAGATCAGAGAGATAGCGCATTAGCTATGCTAGACCTAAGCTGTGATGCAACCTCAAGTGAGATTAAACAACGATATAAAGAGCTGGCAGCCCTACACCATCCGGATAAAGGCGGCGACGTTGAACTGTTTATTCAGGTTCGTGCCGCGTATGAAAACCTTAAATAAGGTGATTGATTAAGGTCGCACTCCCAGGCGGAAGGAACCATCATCAAAAAACTGAACTGCTTGTTTGCGCTTACGACCAATAAGAACAGGACCATTGTCGAAGAATAGAAAGTTTTTCCAGTGCTTACGAAATACTTTCCACTTAGTTTCAATAATATGATCACACTGGTAGCAAAAAAATATCGTGATATTGTCATCCCAATCCTTGAGGTATTCTTCGATCAGTTCTGGTAGATCATCCTTATTTGAATCCCAGGCAGACTGCCATAAATCTTTTTCCAGCCAGTTGGAATCATTTGCAGCCCAATCATTCTCAGCAAAAAATTCTGGGTGAGAAGCTCCCCTACTGATATGTTCCCCCCAGATCTGCTCTGCCCTTTTCTCCGTTAAGGGTTTGATCAGATCAAGATCCTCCTGTGGTATAGGTAGATCCTTGTGGCGGAAGATCCATGCTTTGGTGTACTCAGCTAGGGGTAGGTAATTCATAAACTCTGGTTGTCTCTATCAAGCTGTTTCACAGCGAATGATTAGTAAAAAGAAAGGGAGCCGAAGCTCCCCTCCCTGAACAAATACATCGGATTAAAGGCTATTCTTCACCTTCAACACGGTTACAGCCACTCTGTTTAGCAATAAACAGGTTTTCGTTGGCACGACGCAACATATTGTCGGAATCATCTTCAGGGCCATTTAACGCTGCGACACCCACACTCACAGTGAAACGAACATCACCTGCTGAGTATGGAATCTCCATCTCTTCCATCAACTTGCGAACCCTGTTTCCTGCAGCCATACCCTGTTCATGATTGGTCTCTGGCATGAACATAATAAATTGGTCATCACCGTAACGAGCAAGGAAATCAGAAGTTCTCTTCATGCCGTGAATGGTAGTCACAAGCTGCTGCAGGATCTGATCTCCGCAGTCCCACGAGTAATCATCATTTAATTTACTGAAGTCATCGACATCTATCACCATAAGACTGCAAACCCAGTCATAACGCTGAGCCTGAGCAACCGCCTGTTCCAGCACAGGACGTAACGCACGACGATTATATGCACCGGTCAAAGGATCACGCTGTGCCTGACTAGTCACCTGACGCTCTAAACGACGCTTAGAAGAGATATCGCGGAATACTGCTACTACTTCACTTTCTGCAGCAAAACAACGCAGTTCAATCCATTTAGTCTCAATCAAACCCTGCTCGCGCAGATTGGGAACATGTTCAGGGCGTAGCTGGATGTCTGAGGTTTTTACTGCCTTCTTGTCAGCTGCTTTAACAGCCGTAGCAGTAATATCACCAGATAGATCCGCCGGAAGTACGTCCGACAGTTTACGCCCGATCAGGGCATCAGCATCTAGCCATTCAGCGGCACCTGCGGAACACGCCAGGATCAAACCTGTTGCAGGTTCAAGAACCATCACCGCATCTGCAGAGGCACTCAGCAACGCTTCATAACGTGCCAGGATCTGTTTATCGGACATCCACTATTCTCCAAGTAACCAGACAAAAACATCTATCAAAAAGATAGCCGTTTGCTTCGCTCTGAACAACCTGTTTATCCCTTTTTTTTCACCCAAGTACTGGAAATCAGACCAGTTTTTAGGATTTAAGGAGAAGGTTAGAGGATATAGTACTCTAGTGGAGGGAAGCCATTAAACTCAATAGAACTATAACTGGTTGTATACGCGCCAGTAGAAAACCAGAAGATATGGTCGCCAATTTCTAGTGAGAGCGGCAATTCATATTTGTGCTGTTCATACATGATATCTAGGCTATCGCAGGTAGGCCCTGCCAGAATCACCTCTTCCTCCGCTCCCTCTCGAGATGTAGCGATAGGATACTTGATCGCTTCACCCAGAGTTTCTATCAAACCGTTGAACATACCTACATCGGTATAGACCCAACGTTCTAGTGCAGTTGAAGATTTTCGTGATATCAGAACAACTTCTGAAACGATAACACCGGCATCTCCTACAAGAGAACGACCAGGCTCTAGGATAATATGTGGCACATCATCCCCAAAATCCTCTTTAAGGAATCGAGCTATCTCCTCAGCATAGGTCGTGAATTCATTAGTCTTCTGCAGATACTTGGCAGGAAATCCTCCGCCCATATTGATCATCTGCATCTGAATATTAAATTCCTGCTTCAGACGTTCAAATATCACTTTAACTTTAGCTATGGCCCCATCCCAAACATCGATATCCCGTTGCTGAGAACCAACGTGAAAGGAAACACCGTAAGGAATCAAGCCCAGATCCCTAGCCTGTACCGCTAGCTCAACAGCCATCTCCGGATTGCAACCAAACTTACGGGACAGCGGCCAATCAGCTCCCTCTGAACCATCAGTTAGTACACGGATGTAAACCTTTGAACCAGGTGCGTGCTCTGCGATATTGCGAAGATCCGCTTCAGAATCAGTAGCGTATAGGCGTACCCCTTTTTCATAAAAGTACTTTACTGCTGAACTTTTCTTGATGGTATTTCCATAACTCATTCGTTGCGGATCAACACCGCACTTTAAAACTTTGTCTAGCTCCTGAGGGGATGCAATATCAAAACTGGAACCCTGATCCGCCAAGAGCTGAATCACTTCATCAGCAGGATTGGCTTTAACCGCATAAAAGATATCAGCAAGTGGAAAGCCTTTTTCAAGTTCCTCATAACGAGTCTGAATAACCGAAAGGTCCAAAGCCAGGAAAGGCGTTGGTTTGCTATTTATTAGTTCCTGAAGGCGCTCAGTGGCATCAGAACGAAATGGCTGTGGTAAGATCATGGCAAGGTAGCACCACAAAAAGAGTTGAACAGAGAAGACCTTTAAATTCGCGCGAAGTATATGTGAATAACAGTGGTCAGGAAAGCCTTATAAAAAGATAACAAGGAGAGCTTAAAGCTCTCCACCATGGGACACGATTTTTTCTATTTCAGCAAACGTTTTCGCTTCATACATCACTTCAAAACCAATTTTCAGACGACGGGAAATATCACTTGCAGAGATAACTCCCCGGATACGTAAAACGCCGGCTGTACTCTGGTCCACCACTACCACATGCTGATCACCTGAGCCCTTCAAAGTCAGCATTACATCGCCGACTTTAGCATCTTTAATCTGCTCATAAGTCAGCGCTCGAATATGTAGTTTCCCCAGCATAATATGCCGAACCTGTACCTGATCCCGGCTCACCCCATCACGCTGCATAAATGCCATTACTTTTCGCCCTGAAACATCTGCAGCTGTAACAATACCGGCAAAATTATCATGATTATCCAGGACAAACAGCATGCGTACATGCTGGCTTTTCATATATTCCAGAGCTTCTTCAATAGGCATGGATTCCTGCACTGTTACCGGTTTGGTCTTGGTAAAATCCGTTAACGTATCTATAGCAGGACTGTGTAGACTGGTAGGAGCATTGCTCGTGTCTGGTGACAGGATGTAATCAACATCGGAGATATCCTGTAAACGAATATGTCTGAATTCCTGAAACATACCGATCCTCATATTATTTTTCTTTTCAGAATAGACGAGGAATTCAGTTTTTACTTTTTAAAGCGCTTTTTTCATGCGATAGGCACAAAAAAGCAGCCACTAAGGCTGCTTTATGTAGTCATAAATTAAGTCATCATCTGACCGATCAATAACCCAATTCACTAGGATCAATCACCACCCCTAGAGAACGCTTATCGATAAACTTACCCTTGCTGGTTTCTTTATAACGAAACGTGACCTTCTTACCCAGTTCTATTTCAATATCTTTGTCCGGTGAAAGATAGGAGTACTCTTCCCCGTCTACAGTAATCATATGGATATAATATGGCGGCATTCCAACCCACTCCGTGTGGGGACCATCTGTTTCCACTTTTTCCAGTACACCACGTCCTGAAAGTTTTGGATTCTTCTTGTAGCCGCCTCTGCGACCCTGAAAATTGCCAGGCATTAAAGTTCCTCAAAGAAAAGTTACTGCTTAATTGTAGCGTGCCTACTCGCTGTGTAAATTGATTGCGAGGAAAATACTGTTAAGATTTTCAGCCTCTCTGAAAAAAGATTAAATAATGATCAAACTTCCCATCGAATCAGCATTACCATCGTTAAAAGAAGCCTTAACTCAGCGCAACGAGGTCGTACTGGAAGCACCTCCAGGTGCCGGTAAAACCACTTGTGTGCCTATCGCTCTGTTAGAGCAGCCATGGTTAGAAGACCAGAAAATCATCATGCTGGAGCCACGTCGCCTTGCAGCCAGAGCCGCAGCAGAAAGGATGGCATCTGTTCTTGGGGAAAAGGCGGGGGAAACCGTTGGTTACCGTATCCGATTAGAAAGCAAAATTTCCGGCTCAACTCGTATTGAAGTGGTCACCGAAGGTGTACTTACGCGGATGCTGCAATCCGATCCGAGCCTTGAAGGTTATGGTTTGGTTATCTTTGATGAATTCCACGAAAGAAGTCTTGATGCAGATCTGGGCCTGGCTCTAGCACTGGAAGCACGTGAAATTTTCCGGGATGAAGACCCGCTGAAACTACTGGTGATGTCAGCTACACTGGATGGTGAAGCCGTCGCTGCACTTCTGAACAACGCGCCAATTATCAGAAGCGAAGGTAAAAGCTATCCGGTTAAACACCTTTATTCAAAACCAGCCCAGCCGAACGAATGGATAGAACCACGCGTGGTGTCCACGATCCAACAAGCCCTGCTGGAACAAAGCGGTAGTATTCTCTGTTTTCTCCCAGGTCAGAAAGAGATTCGAGAAGTAGAGAAGCAACTACATGAATCTCTGCAAGATCAGCAGGATATTCTGCTAGCACCTCTCTATGGCAATCTCACGCTCGAGCAACAGCGCCAGGCGATAGAATCACCTCCTGAAGGTAAAAGGAAAGTGGTTCTAGCAACCAATATTGCTGAAACCAGTCTGACCATTGAAGGGGTTGAAGTAGTTATTGATAGCGGCTTGAGCCGTTTTGCTCGCTTTGATCCGCGTACCGCAATGAATCGTTTGCAGACGCGTAAAGTATCCAAAGCAGAAGCGACACAGCGTTCCGGTCGTGCCGGGCGACTTTCACCTGGGGTCTGTTACCGGTTATGGAGTGAAGGCCAGCAGGAGCAGCTAAACAGTTTCAATCCTCCTGAAATTACCCAAGCGGATCTGACCCCATTAGCATTGCAGCTCTGTCACTGGGGTATTAAATCCCCTTCTGAGCTTAACTGGTTGGATACTCCACCAGATGGTAGCTATCAGCAAGCGATAAACTTGCTTCAACAATTAGGAGCCTTGAAAGAGGACTTTTCTCTCACTGAACATGGCGAGACGATGGCTCAATTCCCTGCCCATCCACGACTCGCTCATATGCTGATTAAAGCGACAGAGTGTGGATGGCAGAAAGTCGCCTGTCGGTTAGCAGCTCTTCTGCAGGATAAAGACCCGCTTAAACAGGGCGGGGCTGATATCCAGGATCGGTTGGATTGGCTAACGACCAAAGCTAGCAAACAAAATCGAATCAATCAGCAAGCAACGAGTTATCTGAAGCTTTGCCAGAAACTGATCACGCAATCTGAACACGCAGCTATCGATCAAAAAGATCTACCGGGATTACTACTCGCGATGGCTTACCCTGACCGTATTGCCAAACAACGCAACCAAGGCGGGGATACATATAGGATGAACAGTGGTCGTGCTGCTGCATTTTTCCAATCAGACGCGCTCAATAAACAGCAGTGGATCGCAGTCGCCCAGCTGAATAGCAAGGAAGGTAAAGCCACCGATTACATCTCTCTTGCGGCAAAACTAAATCCTGAAACAGTCAAAGTATTTCTACCAGAGCTGATTCAGGAGAAGGAGTTGGTAAACTGGGACCAGACAGATAACCGCCTTCTTGCAGAAAAGCAGCAATCGATAGGCACACTTGTTCTAAACTCAGAACCACTGTCAAATGCCTCTGAGGAAGCCATAAATGAGGCGATTATCGCTTTTATCCGCAAACAGGGAATTGAGATTTTTAACTGGAGCGATGAGCTGAAAAGCTGGCGCCAGAGGGTGAACTTTGTTTACGAGCAGGAAAAGTCTAAACCTGACACACAATGGCCAGACCTCAGCGATAAGGGTTTAATGTGCTCGCTTGAGCAATGGCTTACCCCTTACCTTTCTGGGGTAAGACAGCTCAGTCATCTAAAAAAACTGGACCTTAAGAACATCCTCCAGGCCTTGCTGCCATGGCCTTTACCACAACAGCTGGATCAACTTGCACCCGAAAGGTATCAGGTGCCTTCCGGTTCCAGAATCCGTATAGACTACTCTGAAAATCCTCCTGTGTTAGCGGTCAAACTACAAGAGATGTTTGGCTGTAAAGATACACCGGTAATCGGTAATGGCGTTGCACTGAAGCTCCACCTGTTATCCCCTGCCCAGCGTCCGTTGCAAGTGACACAGGATCTGAAGAGTTTCTGGGCAAATAGCTACACTGAAGTACAGAAAGATATGAAGGGACGCTACCCTAAACACCCCTGGCCGGATGATCCATTAACGGCAATTGCGACAGCAAAAACAAAAAAGGCCAGTCAGAGATGACTTAGGGGACAGATTTAAATCTGTCCCCTGTTGTAATAACCAACTACTCGTGAGTTATCACCGCTACACGCACTGCGTCCATTTTAAGAGATGCGGAAGATAGTGCTGACAGCAGTTTTTCAGTCTGGGCATCAATCGCATCGATCTCTTCCTGGCGGATATTCGGATTAACCTTCGCCAGATTCACCAATCGATGCTTCTCTGTATTCTGCTGCTCTTCCAGTTTCTGTCGTGCTTCCTGCAACATAGAGGTTTCAAGTTCCTCAACCTGCTGTTCCAGTTTCACTACCAGATTAGAGATATCTTCACGGGCGTGTTTAACCAGGTTGTAAGCGATGTTCTTGCCAACGCGTTTGCCCAATGTCGCAAAGTGTTGTTCTGTAATGACGCCAGTAAGATCATTACCTGTACTATCGATCACGCGACGCACGCAGGCTTCTGACAGATATCGTTGCAACTGAAGTGAACGCTCCGCTACGCAATGAACACGGAAGATACCTTCTACCAGCAGGCTGCCCGCCTTCAGCGGCAGTAGCTTCATGGTACAAAGTGATGAACTGCCATAGCTGCCTTCCAGCATCATCTCCATCGAACCAGATACCATCGGATGTTCCCAGCTTAAGAAGTGCATATCTTCACGGGATAGCGCTTCATTACGCTGGAAAGTAGCAGTCATTCCATCACTTGGTAAGCCTGGGAAATGGCTACTCAGCATATGGTCGCTAGGGTGTAGTATAACCCCGTTAATTCCGGTGGTTTCCTGCTCCACACCGAAGTGATCAAATACACGTCCCATGTAAGATGCCAGAACACCCGGTTGACTGATCTCATCCAGCGCTTCATGCAAGAGATCCGCTTGAGTTTCATCACAAGAATTCAGCTCAAGTAGGCGGTCTCTGCCCTTTTGAAGCTCATCCAACAGTGCCTGCTGTGTATGAGCCGTATCAGAAACAAGTTGATCAACGGCCGCTTGATCCAATGGGTTTTCCATACACTGGTGTAGCTGAGCCGCATACTGCTGCATCAGATTCTGTCCAGTTGGACAAACCTGCTCAAAAGCCCCAAGCCCTTCTTTGTACCAACGCAACAACACTTCCTGAGCACTATTACGGAAATATGGCACATGGATATTTACATCATGGGCCTGCCCTATACGGTCCAGACGACCTATACGCTGCTCTAATAGATCTGGATTCAGAGGTAGATCAAACATCACCATATGATGGGCAAACTGGAAGTTACGCCCTTCACTGCCTATCTCAGAACAGATAAGTAACTGCGCACCCTGCTCGCTGTCAGCAAAATAAGCTGCAGCGCGATCACGCTCCAGCAGACTCATCCCCTCATGGAACAGTGCCGTACGTTTACCTTCAAACAAACGCAGCTGCTTTTCCAGAGCGATTGCCGTATGTGCATGAGCACAGATAACCAGGATTTTTTCACTGCGATAACCTTCCAACCACTGAATCATCCAGTCTGCACGGTTATCTTCCAGTAACCACTCAGAACCCCCATCAGGGCTTACCAGTGTTTCTGGATGAAGTTGTTGCTCCATCGCAGCCTCACTGATCAGAGAGGCATAAGCTTCAGGCAGAGGAAGTTCATAGCTATGCAATAGACGCTGAGGGAATCCCTCTACACTATCTCGGGTATTACGGAACAGGACACGTCCAGTACCGTGCTGATCAAGCAGCGCTTTCACTGTCTCATCGATCAGTTGCTCACGTGCTTCGCTGTCATCACCTTTATGTGCTTCTAGTTCATCAGCTATCTCATCACCCAGATACTGGTGCAATAATGCAGTAAATTCGCTATCGGAAAGTGCATCATCCCATTGTTCAGGGTCTTTAAGAGTTTCAATCAGTTGGTTAACACGTTGGAACTCCTGTTCCTCAGTTTTGAACTTCTCAAGATCGTAATAACGGTCTGGGTCTAGAAGACGTAAACGGGCAAAGTGACTTTCAATACCGAGCTGTTCTGGTGTCGCAGTCAGTAGCAACAAGCCCTTAACCTGACGCGCCAAGGCCTCAACAGACTGATACGCATGACTGGCACCCTCTTCGCTCCAACCCAAATGGTGGGCCTCATCCACCACCATCAGATCCCAACCTGCAGCAACGGCCTGCTCCAGGTACTTATCTTCACGGGTGAATAGAGAGATAGGACTCAGGGCCAGCTGCACTGACTCAAAAGGGTTACATTCAGCATCATCACAGCGACCTTGGTCCATGATTGAGAAATGCAGATTAAAGCGGCGTAGCATCTCTACTAGCCACTGATGGATCAAGCTGTCGGGAACAACAATTAGTACTCGACTAGCGAGACCTGACACCAGCTGTTGATGCAGAATCAAACCTGCCTCAATGGTTTTACCCAGACCCACCTCATCCGCCAGCAAGACACGTGGTGCGATTCGCTTGCCCACTTCCGATGCGATATAAAACTGGTGTGGTAGGAATTGAACGCGTGGGCCAATCAGACCATAAGCATCTGACTGTTGATGCTGATGCTGCAGTTTCAGCGTTTCCAGACGTAACTCATAATGACGCAGTTTATCAATCTGGCCTGCAAACAAGCGCTCGTACGGTTTGCTGAAATGTACCGAACTTTCTAAAGAAGCTTCATGGATCAGGTGCTCATTGTCATCAGCATCCAGACCAACATAAACAACACAGGAATTAGCTTCTTCATGATCGGTGACGTTGATGGTCAGACCTTCATCATCGCTAATCTGATCACCAATTGGATAAACAATTCGACTTAAAGGCGCGTTACTCTGCGCATAAGTCCGTTCCTCGCCTGTAGCTGGGAACAGAATTACAACTCGACGATTCACCAGCTCAGTTACAACACCTAAACCTAACTCTGCTTCTGTGTAACTGTACCAACGCTGGCCTATCTGAAATTCTTCGGTCATGTATCAATCGCTTACTCAGGCTGAAAAGAGCTGCGCATAATAGGCAGTTATGAAGAGAAAGCCAAACCATTTTAAGTGGTAATTCCTACTTCTTTGGCTTTAGTAAATACAGGAACATACGAATGAATCCTGTAGGCACTCTGGCTTCTATGATAGTACACAATCAAGAAAGTGCCTTGCCGAAATGCTAAAGCCTTTCTAAAGGGACTGACGCAGAGTGTGTACTATCAGAGAAGCCCCTTTTACCTATAGAAAGGGCAAGCCCTGAAGCCTCCATCTGCCGCGTTGTATTTCTTGTTAAGGACTAAGGCCATTAGCTGCGAACTACGCCTTGCATCTGCAGGCTTCAGGACTTGCAGAGCACCAACAGGGTTTGTTCGCATGTTCCTTTGTCCGGGTTATACTATTGGCAACTTATCGAAGAGGATTTGTGATGAAATTTCGTTCTCTGTTTTTTTCCATTGTGGCCCTGTTGTTATTTACGGGTTGCACCACACAAACCACAAAACCTCTTCTCACATCAGGTAGCACAGATATTAGCCAAGCACTGTTGGAACAACACAAAGCGTGGCAAGGCACTCCTTATAAACTTGGTGGCTATGATATGAAGGGTGTAGATTGTTCCGCCTTTACTAAGATCACCTACCGCCAGCTGTTCAGTATTCATCTACCCCGCACCACTGCAGGCCAGGCCTATTACGGTGAAAGTATCAAACCCGCTCATCTGACCGCGGGGGACTTAGTCCTTTTCCGTACCGATGGTGACAAACAACGCCATGTTGGGATCTATGTTGAGGACGGTATTTTCTTACATGCTTCTACAAGTAAAGGAGTTACGCTTAGTAGGCTGAACAACCCTTACTGGCAAAAACATTACTGGAAAGCGATCCGCCCACAGCAGATGCAGATCATTCAGAAACAGTTCTGAGCTATTACAGAATCCGTTATCTAAAAAGGCTACTTTATTGAACTCCCTAGTTGAGATCACCGCCACTCAGATAACTCCACCATAATTTCAAAATGTGGCACATCCCCCCCATCTGTGATGCTGAGCACTGCAAGATTTAAGCGAAAAGGGGCGAAGCCTGTTTGAGACTTCGATAGAAGTCGAGTTCTGCAGCCCCGGTTAAATCTGAAGCGCACAAGGGAGTTGGCGAAGCCAACCAAACAGTTGGGGCGGCTTTGGGGTGCCGGGGTATTTGCCGAAACAAATACCCCGGCTCGCTTACAGCGAAAAGAAATGTGTAACTTAGTAGTTTGCCAATAGCGGCAAGCATATTACTCTGATCGTATTTCCTTCAGCTTCCACAGGTAATAAACCGCCGGAATTAAGAGCAGCGTCAGCACAACCGCACTGATCATACCTCCCACCATCGGCGCAGCGATACGTTGCATGATCTCAGCACCAGTTCCTGTACCATACATAATGGGCAACAAACCTATGATCACTGTGGCAACGGTCATCATAACCGGACGAACCCTAAGTACCGCGCCTTCTATCACAGCTTCTTTAAGATCGTTCAGCGATAGACCTTCTTCTGCCTGTTTTAGCTTTGCCTGATAAGCCTGATTGAGATACACCAGCATGATTACACCGATCTCCACCGCTACCCCGGCCAGTGCGATAAAGCCAACACCAACGGCAACTGAGAAGTTGAACTGATTCAGATAGAGAATCCAGATCCCGCCAACCAGCGCCAGAGGCAGTGTACCCATTATCATCGCTACTTCGGCAAAACGTCGGAAGCTCATATAAAGCAGGACAACAATGATTGCCAACGTCAGCGGCACCACATAGTTCAACCGTTCCTGAGCACGCAGCAGATATTCATACTGCCCCGACCAGTTGATGGAATAACCGGCCGGAAGCTTCACATTATCGGCTACTGCAAGCTGCGCAGCCGCGACATATGAACCCAGATCGCGGCCTTCGATATCTACAAAGGTCCAGCCATTAGGTCTGGCATTTTCACTTTTGATCCCTGGTGGCCCATCTTCAATGCGAATGTCCGCCACATCAGCCAGTGCTATCTTCATACCCATAGGCGTGACTAACGGTAACAGACGTAGTTTCTCAACCGAGTTCCTATACTCCTGCGGATATCGCACATTAATCGGATAACGCTCCAGACCTTCAACGGTCTGTGAAACATTCATCCCCCCGATTGCGCTGGTCACAACCGTCTGCACATCCGCGATATTTAAACCGTATCTGGCAGCCTTTTCCCTGAGAATATCCACCTTGATATAACGGCCTCCAGCAACACGTTCCGAATATACAGAAGCGGTTCCCTCAACATCTGCCAGCACCTTTTCCAGCTGCTGACCTATATCCTGAATCACCGCCAGATCTGGCCCGCCCACCTTCAGACCTACCGGTGTTTTAATACCGGTTGCCAGCATATCGATACGGGTTTTGATCGGCATTACCCAAGCATTGGTCAGCCCCGGAAATTTAACCAATTTATCCAACTCGTTGGTCAGCTTCTCGGTGGTCATACCCGGACGCCATTGGTCTCTTGGCTTCAGGGTAATGAAGGTCTCTATCATCGTTAATGGGGCCGGGTCTGTTGCTGTTTCCGCTCGCCCTATTTTGCCGAAGACCCGCTCCACCTCCGGTACAGTCAGGATCAGCTTGTCGGTCTGCTGGAGCAGTTCACGCGCTTTACCAATCGAGATACCAGGATAGGTAGTTGGCATATACATCAAGTCACCCTCATCCAGAGGGGGGATAAACTCTGAACCGATCTTGTTCACTGGCCAGAAGCCAACACCGGTAACCAATACCGCAAACAACACGGTAGTCTTAGGCCAGTTCAGCACAGCTTTAATCGCCGGAAGGTATATCGCTTGCAGTAAACGGTTTAGCGGATTCTTTTTCTCCGGCAGTACTTTCCCCCGGATACAGTAGCCCATCAACACCGGCACAAGAGTGATCGCCAGGCCCGCTGACGCCGCCATGGCATAGGTTTTGGTGAACGCCAGTGGAGAGAACATTCGGCCTTCCTGTGCTTCCAGGGTGAAGACCGGCAGAAAGCTCATTGTGATAATCAACAGACTGAAGAACAGTGCGGGACCGACCTCAGCCGTAGCTTCAGCAATAACCTGCCAACGGTTCTCTGCTGTCAGCTCGGTTCTCTCCATGTGTTTATGCACATTCTCAATCATCACGATGGCTCCATCCACCATTGCACCGATCGCGATGGCGATACCACCAAGAGACATGATGTTGGCATTGATCCCCTGGTAATACATAACGATAAAGGCTGTCATGATTCCTACGGGTAAACTGATAATCACCACCAGCGAAGAACGGAAATGGAACAGGAACAGCGCGCAGACAATGATAACTACGATGAACTCTTCCACCAGTTTCTCAAACAGGTTTTCTACCGCCCGTTCGATCAAACCGGAACGATCATAAACCGTTACCACTTCAACCCCTTCGGGCAGGCTACGCTTTAGCTCTTCCAGTTTGGCCTTCACACCATCAATGGTTTTCTGGGCATTTTCGCCAAAGCGCATCACCACTATGCCACCGACAGTTTCACCCTCGCCATCCAGCTCGGCGATACCCCGACGCATCTGCGGACCAATGCTTATCTCCGCCAGATCCTGCAGCAGAATAGGCGTTCCCTGACGGGTAGCCCCCAGAGGTATAGTACGGATCGACTCAAGCCCATCCAGATAACCCGTAGCACGGACCATATACTCCGCTTCAGCCATCTCAATGACTGATGCCCCACTCTCCTGATTAGCACGCTTAATCGCTAAATTGATATGGGATAGCGGGATATCAAAGGCACGCAGTTTTTCCGGATCAACCTTCACCTGATACTGCTTCACCATACCGCCTACAGGAGCCACTTCTGATACTCCAGGTACGGTCTGCAATTCGTATTTTAGAAACCAGTCCTGCAAACTGCGCAATTGAGCCAAATCATGCTGCCCGGTTCGATCAACCAGCGCATAAAGGTAGACCCAACCTACCCCTGTCGCATCAGGGCCAAGTTGGGGAGTAGCGTTATCAGGTAGACGAGATGAAACCTGACTCAGGTATTCCAGTACCCGACTTCTGGCCCAATACAGATCCGTATCCTCATCAAAGATCACATAGACGTAGGAATCACCAAAGAAGGAGAAACCACGTACGGTTTTCGCCCCCGGTACAGAAAGCATCGCTGTGGTCAGAGGATAGGTCACCTGATCTTCCACCACCTGCGGAGCCTGCCCCGGATAAGTGGTTTTGATAATAACCTGCACATCGGACAGATCAGGGATCGCATCGATCGGTGTATTTTTGATGGCATATGCCCCCCAACCGATCAGTATCAATGTGGCCAGAATTACAAAGAAGCGGTTATGGATCGACCAGTGGATAATGGCCTTTATCATAACGAACCTCCCGGTAAGCTATCCGGGGCTTTCGGATTCGGAAGAATAAAATCAGTCAGTTTAAGATCACGCATATCTGCTCCGTTGAGCAGAACCTGCACCTGACGACTTGCCGCCAGCTTCTGAATATCCAGACCTTCATCAACCGGTATCTCCATCACCATTGCAGGCTGCTTCCACTCACGAATTTCTTCATGATCCAACACAACCAGGCGTTTTTCCTGATCAACTGAACGGACCTCAGCCGCGATCCAGACCTCCTCTATCATCTCCATTTTTGGAGGTGTCATGCGTAGGAAGTCAGAACTGATGGACGACTCGGAATCGAGCATAAACTGCGCTGAGACCACAACTCGATCTTCAGGATAAAGCCCCTGACGTATAGCGACACGGCCATTCATCTGCTGACCCGCATTTACCTCAACCGATTTATAACGCCCTTCTCCCATCGCTACGACAACCCTCTCCTGAACACCGGTTTTGATCAGTGCTTCAGCAGGAATATTGAGGATTGGGTCACTAGCCTCAGTCTGGATCTGAATGCGGGCAAACATATCAGGTTTTAGCTGCAGGTCTGGATTTGGAAAACGCAAGCGTAGCTTGAGTGTACGGTTTGCAGCGTTAAGGGCTGGGTAGATGTAATCCACCTTTCCTCGCCAACTTTTGCCTGGCAGAAACTCCAGGCTCATCTCTGCCAGATCACCCTGTTGTACCTGAGAGGCCTGACGTTCAAACAGCTCCGCAGTCACCCAGACCTGATCCAATGGGCCAATCTGCATCAGTTTTTTATCCGGCTTAATAAACATGCCCTGACGCAGATTCAACTGACTGACATATCCGTCCGATGGTGCATACACAGGGATACGCTGTAGTGGCTTGCGCTGTTTTTTCAAAGTAACAAACAGCTGTTCAGGCACCCCCAATGCTCTCAACTTACTTTCACTGGCCTGTCGCAGGTAACGATTACCACTCTGTAGAGCTGCAATATATTCCTCCTGCGCATTAACCAATTCAGGGGAATAGATCTCATAAAGCAGCTGACCTTGTGTGACTTCCTCACCCTCAGTATTCACTGCCAGTGTTTCCACCCAGCCGGAGATACGCGAGTGGATATCAACCAGCTTTTCCTGATCAAATCCGACATAACCCACCGTACTTAACCGCTCCTGTAGCGGACTGAATACCACCTGTTCGGTTCGAACCCCAAGGTTATTCACCACCTCTGGACTAATTGAAACGGTGCCGGGAGAGCTACCTCCTGCCAGGTCTTCCGGATAAACCGGAATTAGATCCATACCCATTGGCGATAAGCCGGGTTTATCTCGTTTATAGTTCGGGTCCATTGGTGCTACCCAGTACAGCGGTTTACTTTCACCGCCGTTGTCTGCTCCGTCGGAACCGTTGTCCATTTGTCCTGGTAAAAAATATCCAAGAGCTACACCACACAGCAGAGTTGATGTTGCCAGAATCCATTTACTCATTACTTATCCTCCGCTGCTGACTGGGCTGATGTTAGCTGAGGATCGACCCCAGCCAGATAGTAGTTAACCTGAACATTGGCCCGGGCGATCTGATGTTCCAAAGCTATCCTCTGTAGCTGGGCTTCCAGTTCACTGATGGCTGAAGACGCAACTTCATTAAATCTGGCGTCGGCTGCAGCATAGGCACGCAGAGCTGCTTTACGTTTTTCCGAAAGCTGTAATAAATAACTGCGATCATAGATAGACAGGCGCTGCTGCAACCCGGCGAGATCTGCCAAAGCAACTTCAACCCCTGATTTCAATTCACGCGCTTTAAGCAACCTGAGCTCTTTACTGGACTCGCGCTGTTTAATTGCAGCATTACGGCGCTGGTCCTGCCTCTTTTCCGGGAACAGTGGCAGATCCATGGTCACAGCAACGGATAAGAAATCCGCACGCTCCATACCACTACTGGCATCATCTCTATAGCCATAATTGGCATCCACCTTAAAGCCGGGTTTATAGGCTTCTTCTGCCAATTCAACCCCTTTATCTTTAATCTGAATATCCTGAGCGATCAGTTGCATCTGTGGATGCTGATTCAGGGCCGACTCAAGCGCTGATAAGTTTCCAGGTTCGGTCAATAAATCAGGCGCCTGTAATGAAACAGGTAAAGCCGAATTAGCCGGAGATAACAGCCATTTCTGTAACTGTCCCTGCTGCTGGGCCACGCTTTTTTCTAACTGCGTTATACGATCACGAAGACGAGTAAGCTGTAGCTCAGCATCCAACACTTCAAAACGTTTCGCTTTACCACTTCGAAAGTTCGCCCGGCTGATAGAAACCAGTTCATGGAAGATATGTCTTTTACGCTTTAGAAGATCAAGCTGTTGTGAACTCTGGTGTAAAGCGATCCATGTCTGACTAACGTTAAGTTTAATTAACGCCATTCTTTGCAAACGCTGTAGCGGATTCTTGTCCGCCATCAGATTAATCTGCTGCTCTTTCAAAGCCAAAGAGTCCCCACGGGGGAACTGCTGGGACAAACCAAACTGCAGCTGGGTCATATTTTCCTGATTAAAATCCAGGCTATCTAACGGTAGATTGGCTAAGGCTAAGCGCAGCTTGGGATCAGGTAACTGTGCAGATGCCATCGCTTCTGAGCGGATAGCCTGCTCCTGAAGAAGATTACTGCGGTTCCAGTGATCTGCTTGCAGCGCTTCTTCAATGGCAGAATCCAGAGTGAGTTCTGCCTGTACATAACTGCTGAACACAAAACTATTAAGTAAAGTTGTCAGCAAAATAACTAAAGGAGATTTACGCATATTCCTTTCCTGTGAAAATACCAATACATCTCAGCCCAAAACGAGAATCGGGCTACGAACGGAATTCAGGAAAGGATTTAATTCAGAAAAACAGCTTTCTGCAGATGCAACCTGGGGTAGCTCTGCTGGTAGAAATTTTCTCGGGAAAAGGCGTAACAAAGTCGTCTTCTAAGGCTTATTGGGGCAAACAGAAATAGCGAACAAACTGCTGTTACCAGATAGGCAAGGAAAAAGCCCGATGGTGAATCCAACGAAGACACTGGGTCAGCAACCGGGTTGATACTCCACTCACAACTTCCAGACTCTTCACAATGCCCCGCCTGTGATTAACAGATCCACTACCTTCCATATGGTGATGATGGACATGGGCAGATTCTGCAGTCGTCGGTGTCAAAGGAGGCATAGACGATGCAAGCATATTGGTACACACACCCACAGAACAATAAACGACAAAAAACAGCATCAATAGTGCAGCAATCGCTTTATGTAGTTGTGAGAGTTTTACCTGCATTACTTGTATCTTATTCGTATGCTTTGCGAGTGAGAATCCTTAACTATTCTAGGTCAGAACAGTGTTCTATAGAACCTAACCAATAGTAAAAGTTCAGTAAATCAGCAGAGAGACGGAAAAATAATCGAGCTCTAATCTCTCATAGATTTGGAATACCGGAAGTTGGTCTAGAAGGTATTGTCCGCTGTCGACACATAGAAGACATATAGCTATTAACTTCCTATTCAGATTTTTGCTGTATATTTGACTGAAAACTACTAAAAGTCATATTCCCGCATAAAGAAGATGAAGAAATGAAAACTATTAAGGCGTTGCTTATCTCACTCGTTGTTTCTGCATCATTCAATACGGCTCCAGCTCTAGCGGATTCACCATATAAAGCTGAAAAAGAGGCAAGAAAAGAGCAGATGAAAGATGAGCGTGAACGTGCAAAGCGTGAGCGTGAATTAGATCGGGAAGAACGTAAACGTTACGAAGAACAGGAACGTGAACGACGCAAAGACCGAGCGGAAATGGAGCGAGAAGACCGCAAACATCGTCAGGAGATGGAACGGGAAGAGCGCAAACATTATGAAGAGATGAATCGCGAAGAGCGTAAACGTTACGAAGAGCAGAAACGGGAAGATAGAAAGCATCGAGAAGAAATGGAGCGGGAACGTCGTAAGCATTCAGATGTACTAGCTCAGACCTGATCTGACAGTTACCCGTTCCTTCCAGTGCTACTGTCAGATTAGATTTGGGCTAAATTCTTTTCAGCCCAAATCTGCTTTCCATCAAGCAATGTACCTATAGGCGTTCTGCCACAACACATTTTCCCCTGATGAGTTCGTTCATTGTTGTAATAATCCAGCCATTCGTCCAGATCTTTTTGCAGCTCATCCAGTGACGCATAGAGTTTTTTACGGAACGTAACCTGATAAAACTCGTTCAATATCGTCTTATGGAAGCGCTCACAGATACCATTAGTCTGTGGGTGTCTCGCTTTGGTTTTCGTGTGATCAATATCGTTGATGGCGAGATATAGCTGGTAATCGTGCTGTTCAACCTTGCCACAGTATTCCGTGCCGCGATCAGTCAGGATTCGTAGCATAGGCAGCTCCTGAGCCTCAAAGAATGGTAATACACGATCATTCAATACATCGGCTGAGGTAATCGGTGTTTTCGTCGTGTATAGCTTAGCGAATGCTACCTTGCTGTAGGTATCAACAAAGGTTTGCTGATATATCCTGCCAACCCCTTTTAGATTACCCACGTAGAACGTGTCCTGAGAACCAAGATAGCCAGGATGATGCGTTTCTATTTCACCGCAGGCTTCGTCGTCTTGTTTCTTCTTCTCAAGCGCAGCAACCTGCTCATCAGTCAGAATGATACCTTGACTCTCAACCTTCGCTTCCAGAGCTGAAAGGCGCTTTTTAAAGTTTTCTAAGTTATGACGTAGCCAGATGGAGCGAACCCCACTGCCTGATACAAACACGCCTGCTTTACGTAGTTCATTACTGGTTCGGGCTTGGCCATGAGCTGGGAAAGCTATCGCATGTTCAATGACAGCGTTCTCAGTCTGCTCATCAACACGATTTTTTACATTTGGTGTTCTACGAGATTGACTGATCAGTGAATCAACACCGCCTTCCTCAACAAGCTCCTGATAGCGATAAAACGTATCACGAGAAACGCCCATGACTTTACAGGCTTTTGATACATTTCCAAGTTCTTCAGCGAGGTTGAGCAAACCTGCTTTGTGTTTAATGATGGGATTGCTAGTATGCAACATGAGAGTTACCTTTGTTTTGATTTAAGATTTCAGCACCTTTATCAAAACGGGTAACTCTCTCTTTCTCAAGAAGATATGTCAGATTAGGTCGAGACTAATTCAATTCAGACTAGTTCCATTTACATGCCAGTCTTTTAAGTATCAGCAAAAGTGATTGTTGAGGGGTGCTTAATGCACCCTTCTTTATGTCCGCTTCTGGCACTTTTAAGACATGTTGATCTGACAGTTGCTGCCAGATCAACCCTAAGTTTTGAACCTGCTTCTACTCCTTAACAGCTTCAACCCCTTCTTTAGCCATTTCAGTCGCTTTATCCGCTATTTCTTTGGCTTTATCCAGAGAATCGCTGGAAAGTTCTTTTGCCGCCTCAACAGAATCTGCTGTCACTTCCTGCGCTTTTTCTGACACCTCTGCAACCACATCTCCAGCTTTCTCGGCGATCTCAGAGGATTTTTCCGTAACCTTATCAGCTACTTCTGAAGCTTTTTCTTTAGCTCCTTCCAAAGTTAGACTGGCGCCTTCCTTCATCTTATCCATTGCTGATTTTTCAGGTGTAGGCGCTTCCACTTTTGGAGCCTGTTCAGGAACAGCTACCGGCGCTTTTTCCTCTTCACCACAACCAACGATAAACAGCGTAGAAACACCAATAACACCTACAGCTTTTACAGCATTGTTCAACATAACCATTCCTTAAAAAAATTAATCTGGGCAATAATAAACAGTGTAACTGAATCGGCTCTTAATCCTGCCCTTCCTATCTGTTTTGTAGGAGCGGCGTCCTCACCG